>NZ_JAWCTQ010000120.1:0-361 GCF_032423885.1 Streptomyces tamarix
CGGGCCTTTGGCCGGTGTGATCGTGCAGCTGGGTGGTCAGACCCCGCTGGGGCTGGCGCAGGCGTTGAAGGACAACGGCGTGCCGATCGTGGGCACCTCCCCGGAGGCCATCCACGCCGCCGAGGACCGCGGCGCCTTCGGCCGCGTGCTGGCCGAAGCCGGGCTGCCCGCACCCAAGTACGGCACCGCCTTCTCCTTCGAGGAGGCCGCGCGCATCGCCACCGAGATCGGCTACCCGGTGATGCTCCGCCCCTCGTACGTGCTCGGCGGGCGCGGCATGCAGATCGTCTACGACGAGCCGTCCCTCGCCACCTACCTGCGGCAGCACGCCGGGCTGATCGCCGACCACCCCGTCCTCGTC
>NZ_JAWCTQ010000121.1:0-361 GCF_032423885.1 Streptomyces tamarix
GACCGGTTCCTCGATGATGCGATCGAGATCGATGTCGATGCCCTGTACGACGGGGAGGAGTTGTACCTCGGCGGTGTCATGGAGCACATCGAGGAGGCCGGTATCCATTCCGGTGACTCGGCGTGCGCTCTGCCGCCGATCACGTTGGGTGGGTATGACATCAAGCGTCTGCGTGCTTCCACCGAGGCGATCGCCAAGGGTGTGGGGGTGCGGGGGCTGATCAACATCCAGTTCGCGATGGCCGGGGACATCCTCTACGTGCTGGAGGCCAACCCGCGTGCTTCGCGGACGGTTCCCTTCACCTCCAAGGCGACGGCGGTGCCGTTGGCCAAGGCCGCCGCTCGGATCTCGCTGGGCGCGA
>NZ_JAWCTQ010000122.1:0-311 GCF_032423885.1 Streptomyces tamarix
TCGAAGTAGTCGACGGCGGGGAAGCAGTCGGCGAGGCGTCGGGTGTCGACGAGGACGACGGCGCCGATGGCGCCGCGTACGAGGTCGTCCCACATGAACCAGAAGCGGTCTTGGCCGGGTGTGCCGAAGAGGTAGAGGATCAGGTCCTGGTCGAGGGTGATCCGGCCGAAGTCCATGGCGACGGTGGTGGTGGTCTTGTCGCCGGTGTGGGTGAGGTCGTCGATGCCCGCGGACGCGGACGTCATCACGGCCTCGGTACGCAGCGGGTTGATCTCCGAGACGGCGCCGACGAACGTGGTCTTGCCCACGCC
>NZ_JAWCTQ010000123.1:0-258 GCF_032423885.1 Streptomyces tamarix
CACCTCACTCTCCTCGTCATAAGACGAGTAGAAGTACGGGGTCTTCGCCGCGAACTCCGCCGCACACGTATCGACCGTCTTGTACACCGGCCGCACACCCAACGCATGCCGCACCTCACGCACGACGTCCTCACGCAACCCGCAGATCTCCGCGATCTGCTGGTCGGAGAAACCGTGACGCTTCGCGTGCGCCAGCAGCTCGGGCTCCAGCTTCTCGGCGGCGGCCAGTTCGTCGGCGATCTCCTTGATCAGGAACAT
>NZ_JAWCTQ010000124.1:0-258 GCF_032423885.1 Streptomyces tamarix
GACCTCACTCTCCTCGTCATAAGACGAGTAGAAGTACGGGGTCTTCGCCGCGAACTCCGCCGCACACGTGTCGACCGTCTTGTACACCGGCCGCACACCCAACGCATGCCGCACCTCACGCACGACGTCCTCACGCAACCCGCGAATCTCCGCGATCTGCTGGTCGGAGAAACCGTGACGCTTCGCGTGCGCCAGCAGTTCCGGGGTGAACTCGCTCGCGGCAGCGAGCTCCTCGGCCACCTCGTGGATCAGGAAGAG
>NZ_JAWCTQ010000125.1:0-256 GCF_032423885.1 Streptomyces tamarix
CAGCATGATCGTGCCGTGCAGGGTGAAGGTCTGGTTGTACTGCTCGTTGGAGAGCAGTTGGATCCCGGGACGGGCCAGCTCCGCGCGCAGCATCAACGCCAGCAGGCCACCGAAGAGGAAGAACCCGAACGACGTGATCAGGTACAAGTGCCCGATCTTCTTGTGATCCGTCGTGGTGAGCCAATCGACGACGATACGCCCCACACCCCGCCCCTTCACGGGCACAAGAGTGGACGACTCCATAGACGTGACCATG
>NZ_JAWCTQ010000126.1:0-245 GCF_032423885.1 Streptomyces tamarix
GCCCGGCGGGAGAAGCCGGCTGTGATCATTTTGGGGTCGGGGCCCAACCGGATCGGGCAGGGCATCGAGTTCGACTACTCGTGTGTGCACGCCTCGTTCGCGTTGGCGGAGGCCGGTTACGAGACGGTGATGGTCAACTGCAACCCGGAGACGGTCTCCACCGACTACGACACCTCCGATCGGCTCTACTTCGAGCCGTTGACCTTGGAGGACGTGCTGGAGATCGTGCACGCCGAGCAGCAGGC
>NZ_JAWCTQ010000127.1:0-242 GCF_032423885.1 Streptomyces tamarix
GGCCCCTCGCCCTCGGACTGCTTGCGCACCACGGTGGCGTTGATGCCGTTGCGCTTGAGGACCTCGGCGGTACCGGACGTGGCCAGCAACTCAAAACCGTGAGCGACCAACTCACGCGCCGGGAAGATCATCGAACGCTTGTCACGGTTGGCGACCGAGATGAACGCCCGCCCCTTGGTCGGCAGCGGACCGTACGCCCCGGCCTGCGACTTGGCATACGCGGTACCGAAGACCGAGTCGAT
>NZ_JAWCTQ010000013.1:0-158277 GCF_032423885.1 Streptomyces tamarix
CGGGGGGGCGGCGCCCGGGCCCGGCCCCCGCCCCGAGGACTCGGTCACGCGTTCGCGTCGCACTCCTGGGCCCGCAGGGCGCGCGCCAGGTCGTCACGCGCCTCCAGTACGAGCCTGCGCAGCGCCGGCGCGGCCCCCTCGTGCGCGGCCAGCCACGCGTCCGTGGCCTCCAGCGTCTCCGGCCGGTCCTGGAGGGCCGGGAACAGGCCCCGCACCACGTCCATCCCGATCTGGATCGACCGCTCGGCCCACACCCGCTCGATCGCCGCGAAGTACTTCTCCGCGTACGGCGCGAGCAGCTCCCGCTGCGACGGCTGCGCGAACCCCGTGATCGTCGCCTCCACCAGCGCGTTCGACAGCTTGTCGGACTCGACCACCTGCGCCCACGCCTGCGCCTTGACCGCCGCGGACGGCCGCGCCGCCAGGCACCGCACCTGGTGCCGCTTGCCCGACGCGGTGTCGTCCCGCGCCAGTTCCGCGCCGATCACCGACTCGTCGGCCCGGCCGTGCGCGGCGAGCGGCTCCAGGAGCGCCCAGCGCAGCTCCTGGTCGACGTCGAGCCCGTCCACGGTCTCCGTGCCGGCCAGCAGGCCCTGGAGGAACGCGAAGTCCTCGTCCGTCGCCGCGACCGACGCGAAGAACCGCGCCCACGTCAACTGGTGCTCGCTGCCCGGCTCGGCGCTCCGCAGCTCCCGCAGCGCGGCCCGCGCGACGAGTCGGCCGCCGGTCCCGCGCCACTGCGGCGCGGCGTAGTGGGTGAGCGCGGTCCGCACCCAGACGTGCAGCATCTGCAGGACGCCGATGTCCGACTCGCGCCCCGCGAAGGCCAGGACGACCTCCACGAAGTCCCGCGCCGGCATCAGCGCGTCACGCGTCATGTTCCACAGCGCCGACCAGCACAGCGCCCGCGCCAGCGGGTCGGTGATGTCGCCGAGGTGCGCCCGCAGCGTGGCGAGGGAGTCCTCGTCGAACCGCACCTTGCAGTACGTCAGGTCCTCGTCGTTGACCAGCACCAGGGCGGGCCGCTCGGCGCCGGCCAGCTCGGTCACGGCCGTCCGCGTCCCGGTGATGTCGGTCTCGGCACGCGCGTAGCGGACGAGCCGCCCGCCGTCCAGCCGGTACAGGCCGACGACGGCCCGGTGCGGGCGCGCCTCGGCGCCGTCCTGCTCGACGACCAGCTCGGCGACGCGGTCGCCCGTCCCGTCGTACGTGACGACGGGCGTGAGGACGTTGACGCCGGACGTCTCCAGCCAGGACCGGGACCACGCCTTCATGTCGCGGCCGGAGGTCTCCTCCAGCACCGCCAGGAGGTCGCCGAGGGTCGTGTTGCCGTACGCGTGGCGCGTGAAGTACCGGCGGGAGCCCTCCAGGAACGCCTCCCGGCCCGCGTACGCGACGAGCTGCTTCAGGACGGAGGCGCCCTTGGCGTACGTGATGCCGTCGAAGTTGAGCTTGGCGTCCTCCAGGTCGCGGATGTCCGCCGTGACGGGGTGCGTCGAGGGGAGCTGGTCGGCCCGGTACGCCCACGCCTTGCGGTTGTTGGCGAAGGTGATCCAGCCGTCCTCGAACCGGGTCGCCTCGACCATGGAGAACGTCCCCATGAAGTCCGCGAAGGACTCCTTCAGCCACAGGTCGTCCCACCACTTCATGGTGACCAGGTCGCCGAACCACATGTGCGCCATCTCGTGCAGGACGACGTTGGCGCGGCGCTCGTAGGCGGCGCGCGTCACCTTGCCCCGGTAGATGTACTCCTCGCGGAAGGTGACCAGGCCGGGGTTCTCCATGGCGCCGAGGTTGTACTCGGGCACGAAGGCCTGGTCGTACTTGCCGAAGGGGTACGGGTAGTCGAAGGCCTCGTGGAAGAAGTCCAGGCCCTGCTTGGTGACGCGGAAGACGTCGTCCGCGTCGAAGTGCCTGGCGAGGCCCTTGCGGCACATCGCGCCGAGGGGGATCTCCAGGTCGCCGCGCCGGTAGGTGTCGGTGACGTAGTGGTACGGGCCCGCGACGACGCAGGTGATGTAGGTGGAGATCGGCCGGGTCGGCGCGAACCGCCACACCCCGCCGTCCCGGGACTCCTCCGCGCCGTTGCTCCACACGGTCCAGCCCTCGGGCGCCGTCACCTCGAAGCGGTACGGGGCCTTCAGGTCGGGCTGCTCGAAGTTGGCGAACACGCGGCGGGCGTCGGCCGGCTCGTACTGCGTGTAGAGGTAGACCTCGCCGTCCTCCGGGTCGACGAAGCGGTGCATGCCCTCACCGGTGCGGCTGTAGGCGCACTGCGCGTCCACGACCAGGACGTTCTCCTCGGCGAGGCCCTCCAGCGCGATCCGCGCCCCGTCGAAGACGGCCGACGGGTCCAGCGCGCGCCCGTTGAGCGTGACGGAGGTGACGGACGGCGCGACGAGGTCGGCGAAGGTGCTCGCCCCGGGGGTCGCGCAGCGGAACCGGATCGTCGTCACCGAGCGGAACGTCCGCTGCTCCGCCCCGCTCTCCCCGACGGCCGACCGCAGGTCGAGCGCGACCTCGTAGCCCTCGACGGACAGCAGGGCCGCCCGCTCGCGGGCCTCGTCGCGGGACAGGTTCTCACCGGGCACGGGCACTCCTTCGTGGCTCGTTGGTACGGCGTGATCCTCCCACGCCGCCGAGAGCCGCCATAAGCGGGAATGCCCTCGTCGTCCCCCGGCGTTGTGAGGGGAGCGCGACCGCACGTTTCCCTTATGCCGCACGGATCCGAGGAGACACATGTCCGAGACGAGGACCACCGCCGACTTCTGGTTCGACCCGCTGTGCCCGTGGGCGTGGATGACGTCCCGCTGGATGCTGGAGGTGCAGAAGGTCCGCCCGGTGGACGTGCGCTGGCACGTGATGAGCCTCGCCGTCCTCAACGAGAACAAGCTGGACGAGGTCCCGGAGGAGTACCGGGAGGCGCTGGCGACCACGGCGTGGCACCCCGTCCGCGTGGCCGTCGCCGCCGAGCAGCTGCACGGCCCGGAGGTGCTGGGCCGGCTGTACACGGCGATGGGCACGCGCTTCCACAACGAGGGCCAGGGCCCGACCCGCGAGGCGATCGCCGCGGCGCTCGCGGACGCCGGGCTGCCGGCGGAGCTGCTGGAGTACGCCGAGAAGGACACGTACGACGCGGAGCTGCGCGCCTCCCACAAGGAGGGCATCGACCGGGTCGGCCAGGACGTCGGCACGCCGGTGATCTCCGTGCCGGGCCCCGACGGCACGGAGGTCGCGTTCTTCGGCCCGGTCGTCACCCCGGCGCCCAAGGGCGAGGCCGCGGCCCGCCTGTGGGACGGGACGCTGCTGGTCGCGTCGACGCCCGGCTTCTACGAGATCAAGCGCACGCGCACGTCGGGCCCGGTCTTCGACTGAGCGCGCACGCCGGAACGGCCCCCGCGAGTCCTGTCCTCGCGAGGGCCGTTCCTCTTTTCCGCCCGCCGCGTGAAGGGTGAGAAGACGATCACGGGCAGGGGGCCGGGGGGCGGGGCCCCGCCGCCGTCAGGGCGCGATCAGCGGCACGCGGTCCTTGGCCTCGGCGTAGCGCTTCGCCACGTCCTGCCAGTTCACGACCTGCCACATCGCCTCGATGAAGTCGACCTTCTGGTTCTTGTACTGGAGGTAGAAGGCGTGCTCCCAGGCGTCGAACACGAGGATCGGCACGGAGCCCTGGCCGACGTTGCCCTGGTGGTCGTAGACCTGCTCCACGATGAGGCGGCCGCTCACCGGCTCGTACGCCAGGACGCCCCAGCCGGAGCCCTGCGTGGTGGCGGCGGCCTTCGAGAGCTGCGACTTGAACCGCGCGAACGAGCCGAACGACTCGGCGATCGCGTCCGCGAGCTCGCCCGTGCCGTCCTTCTCCAGCGGCTCGCCGCCACCGTCGCCGGTCATGTTGTGCCAGTAGATGGAGTGCAGGATGTGGCCCGAGAGGTGGAAGGCCAGGTTCTTCTGCAGGCCGTTCAGGGCGGCCCACTGGTCCTTGTCGCGGGCCTCCTCCAACTGCTCCAGGGTGTCGTTCGCGCCTTTGACGTACGCGGCGTGGTGCTTGTCGTGGTGGAGCTCGATGATCTCCGGGCTGATGACGGGCGCCAGCGCCGCGTAGTCGTAGGGAAGTTCCGGAAGGGTGTACATCGCCATGCCGAGCCTCCGACTGCTTATTGCAACCTGTGTGCAAGTGCACGCTAGCAGCAGCAGGGTCCGGAGTTGATCAGCCCTTCGCCCTAGGTCCGGGAAGTGGCCGGAAAACGGGGGAGGCCCCGGCGCGCCGTCGCGCCGGGGCCTCCCCAGGGGGTTGCGGGTGGATCAGTCGTCGCCCTTCGCGGCGGTGGCCGCGGGCTTCTCGGCGGGCTCCTCGGCGGTCGCGGGCGCCCCGGCGGCCGGTGCCCCGGCGGGGACGGCCTCCCGGTCGGCGGTCAGCCGCTGGTGGACGTAGCCCAGCACGGCCAGGACCACGACGAGGCCGCCCGTGTAGTAGAGCTGCTCGCGCGTGCCCTCGTCGCGGGCCATCAGGACGAACACCACGGCGATGCCGGCGAGCGCCGCCCACGTGAGGTACGGGAAGGCCCACATCCGCACGACCAGCTTCTCCGGCGCCTCCTGCTCCATGCGGCGGCGCAGGATCAGCTGGGAGACGGCGATGAAGAACCAGACGACCAGGATGATCGCGCCGATCATGTTGAGCAGCCACATGAACAGGTCGTCCGGCCGCCAGTAGCTCAGCAGCACGCACACGAAGCCGAAGACCGACGAGGTCAGCACCGCGACGCGCGGCACACCGCCGGAGATCTTGCCGAGCACCTTCGGGCCCTGGCCGCGCGCCACCAGCGAGCAGGCCATGCGGGAGGCGCCGTAGATGTTGGCGTTCATCGCGGACAGCAGCGCCACCAGCACGACGACGTTCATGATCTCGCCGGCGGCCGGCAGGCCCAGGTGCCTCAGCGTGGCGACGTACGAGCCCTCGGCGAGCGACTCGCTGTTCCACGGGATCAGCGTGACGATGACCACCATGGAGCCGATGTAGAAGACCGCGATGCGCCACATCGCCGTACGGACGGCCTTGGCGACGCCCTCCACCGGGCGCTCGGACTCGGCGGCGGCGATGGTGACGGTCTCCAGGCCGCCGTACGCGAAGACGGAGGCGAGGAGGCCGACGATCAGTCCGTCGGTGCCGTTCGGCAGGAAGCCGCCCTGGCCGGTCAGGTTCGACATGCCGGGGGAGTCGACGTCGGGCAGCAGGCCCAGGATGGCCAGCAGGCCGATGACCAGGAACAGCGTGATGGCGCCGATCTTCAGCGCGGCGAACCAGAACTCGAACTCGCCGAAGTTCTTCACGGCGGCCAGGTTCGTCACGCTGAACACCAGCATGAACAGGGCGACCACCGACCACTCGGGCACGTCCACCCAGCCCGTCACGATCTTGGCGGCGCCGATCGCCTCCAGACCCACGGCCACGCACAGCAGGAACCAGAAGGCCCAGCCCGCCGTGAAGCCCGCCCACGGGCCGATGGCCCGCTCGGAGTGGACCGAGAAGGAGCCGGAGGCCGGGTTGGCCGCCGACATCTCGCCCAGCATGCGCATGATCAGCATGACGAGCAGACCGGAGATCGTGTAGGCGACGACGATCGACGGACCGGCGGCCGCGATGGCGGAGCCCGAACCGACGAAGAGGCCGGCGCCGATCACACCACCGAGGGCGATCATCGACAGGTGGCGTTGCTTGAGTCCGTGCGAGAGCGGCGCGTCGGTGGTCGGCGTCGCAGGTGCGTCGACGTCGGCCGAGCCGGAGGACGCGGGCGCGGGGGTCCGAGACATGGGAGTGCCCTGTTCCGTAGCGGGGGAGAGGCAGAAGGTGCGCCCAAGTTTTGATGCGCGCACCGGGCGCAGGGAACACGTTTCCGCTATACGGACACAGCGCTCACACAAAGTGAAGGCGCAACCACGAATTCCTTACAAGCGGAACGTGATCACCGGTTGTCCGGAAGCAGCCGTTACGTCCGCTTCGCCCGCCACTCCCGGACCAGCGCCACCGCCACCACGAGGGTCGTCGCGCCGGTCGACCAGAGCACCTGGGGGCGGGTCGAACCCTCCCGTAGCATCAGCACCCACACCCCCGTCATCGCAGCCAGCGCCGCCCACGTCAGCCAGGGGAACGCCCACATCCGCACCGCCGGCCCCTCCGGCGCCTCCCGCTCGATCCGCCGCCGCAGCCGCAGTTGCGACACGGCGATCAGGGCCCAGACGAAGAGCAGGACCGCGCCCACGGAGTTGAGCAGGTAGAGGAAAACGGAATCCGGCCACAGGAGGTTCAGCAACACCGACACGAAACCGAACGCCACCGACGCCAACACCGCCCGCCGCGGCACCCCGCCCGCCGACACCACCAGCAGCCCGCGCGGCGCCTGACCGCGTTCCGCGAGCGAGAACACCATCCGGGAGGCCCCGTACAGATTGGCGTTCAGCGCGGACAGCAGCGCCACGAACACGACCACGTCCATCAGCGCGCCCGCCGCCGGCACCCCGATCGCGTCGAGCACCGCCACGTACGGGCTGAGCCCCGGCCGCATCGCCGTCCACGGCAGCAGCGTCACCACGACCAGCATCGAGCCCACGTAGAAGACGAGGATCCGCCACACGGCGGTGCGCACCGCGCGCGCCACGTTCCGGGCCGGGTCGTCCGACTCGGCGGCGGCGATCGTCACCACCTCCAGGCCGCCGAACGCGAACACGACGGCCAGCACCCCCGACACGACGCCGGCCCAGCCGTTCGGCAGGAAGCCGCCCCGCCCGGTCAGGTTCTCCAGCCCCACCGGCTCGCGCCCCGGCAGCCACCCCGCGACGGCCGCCACGCCCAGCAGCAGGAACAGCACGATCGCCCCGACCTTCAGCGAGGCGAACCAGAACTCCGACTCCCCGAAGTTCTTCACGGCGGCCAGGTTGGCGGCCGTGAACACCAGCATGAAGACCAGCACCCAGCCCCACTGCGGCACGGCCGGCAGCCAGCCGCTCGCGATCCGCGCCGCGCCCGCCGCCTCCACCGCCAGCACCACCACCAGCAGGAACCAGTACAGCCATCCCACGGAGAAGCCGGCCCAGCGGCCCAGAGCCCGTTCGGCGTGCACCGAGAACGCGCCCGACGCGGGCATCGCCGCCGCCATCTCCCCGAGCATCCGCATGACCAGCATGGCGAGCGCGCCCGCGATCAGGTACGACAGCACGATCCCCGGCCCGGCCACCGCGATCCCCGCCCCGGAGCCCACGAACAGCCCCGCCCCGATCACCCCGCCCAGGCCGAGCATCGTCAGGTGGCGCCGCTTCAGCACGTGCGCCAGGGGTTCTGCGGGGGCGGTCCGGGGGGCGGGCATGGTGCCGGGCACACTCTCTTCAGGCGTTTGGTGAGACCCCACAGTCTCCCCGGAGATCGCGGCGCCACGCAAAAGGGGCGGTTCAACCGGCCGCCCTAGTGACACGTATCACGTCCCCGGAGGGTTCGCGGACGACCTTTGTGTGAAGTCCACCAACGCCGGGAGCGGGGCTTTGTCGTTCGCTGACGGTGGTCGCCCGCTCGCCCCTGGGCTACGGTCGGGGCCTGTCCCTGGCCCACCGCCCGCGAAGCCCCGCGGAGTACCGGAGTTCCGATGAGCACTGCCGCCGTCCCCGCCCGTACCGGAGCGGTCCTCGCCGACCTGCTCCCCTCCAGCCGCGCCCGCACGAGCGACCTCGCGCTCGTCGCCGGCGGCGCCCTCCTCACGGGCCTCGCCGCCCAGATCGCCGTCCCCGTGCCGGGCTCGCCGGTCCCGGTCTCCGGGCAGACGTTCGCCGCGCTCCTCGTCGGCACCGCGCTCGGCGCCCGCCGCGGCTTCCTCTCCCTCGGCCTGTACGCCCTCGCCGGCATGGTCGGCGTCCCGTGGTTCGCCCAGGGCGAGGCCGGGTACGCCATGCCGACGCTCGGCTACGTCCTCGGCATGCTCCTCGCCGCCACCGCGGTGGGCGCCCTCGCCCGGCGCGGCGCCGACCGCTCGGTGGCGCGCATGGCGGGCACGATGGCGGTCGGGTCCCTGATCGTCTACGCGGTCGGCGTGCCGTACCTCGCCCTCGCCACCGGCATGTCCCTGTCCCAGGCGGTGGCCGCCGGCATGGTGCCGTTCCTCATCGGCGACGCGCTGAAGGCCGCGCTCGCCATGGGCCTGGTGCCCACCGCCTGGAAGCTCCTCGGCGACCGCGACCGGAACCGCGACCGCGGCTGAGGCGCCGAGGCCGCGGCGCAGGCACGCGCCGCCGGAACGACGAGGGGCCCTCCGTCTCACAGGACGGAGGGCCCCTCGCCGTTTCCGCGCGCCTCAGGACTTCGCGGCCGCCCGGTGCCTGCGGTCCAGCACCACGCCCACGGCCACGACGATCGCCGCCACCAGCACCGACAGCAGCACCACCTGGCGGTTGGCCTCGTCGAAGACCATGTAGACCAGCACGAACAGGATCATCGCGGCGGTCGCCCAGGTCAGGTACGGGAACAGCCACATCTTCACGGTGACCTTCTCCGGGGCCTCCCGCATGAGGATGCCGCGCATCCGCAGCTGCGTGAAGCAGATCACCAGCCAGACGAACAGCGCCACGGCGCCCGACGAGTTCAGCAGGAACGTGAAGACGGTGTCCTTGAAAGCGTAGTTGAAGTACACCGCCGCGAAGCCGAAGACCACCGACGCCCAGATCGCCACGGCCGGCACGCCCTTGGCGTTGACCCGCGCGAAGGACTTCGGCGCGTCACCGCGCTCGCCCAGCGAGAACGCCATGCGCGAGGCCGTGTACAGCCCGGAGTTCAGGCACGACAGCACCGCCGTCAGCACGATCACGTTCATGATCTGCCCGGTGTGCGGGATGCCGATGGAGTCGAGCGCGGCGACGTACGAGCCCTTCTCGACGATCGAGGCGTCGTTCCACGGCAGCAGCGTCAGCACGACGAAGATCGAGCCCAGGTAGAACACGCCGATGCGCCAGATCACGCTGTTGGTGGCCTTGGTGACCGCCCGGCGCGGGTCCTCCGACTCGCCGGCCGCGAGGGTGACGATCTCGCTGCCCATGAACGAGAAGACCACCATCAGCACACCGGTGAGCACGGCCCCGGCGCCCTTGGGGAAGAAGCCGCCCGTGTCCGTCAGGTGGGCCAGGCCCGCCCCCGGGTTGTCGGAGCCCGGCAGCAGCCCGAAGACCGCCAGCAGGCCGATGACGACGAACGCGCCGATCGCGACGACCTTGATCCCGGCGAACCAGAACTCGAACTCGCCGTACGAGGAGACCGACGCGAGGTTCGTCGCGGTCAGCACCACCATCACGATCAGGGCCCAGGCCCACTGCGGCACGGCCGGGACCCAGCCCTCCAGGATCACCGCGCCCGCCGTCGCCTCGACGGCCAGGACGACCACCCAGAAGAACCAGTACAGCCAGCCGATGGAGAAGCCCGCCCAGCGGCCGAGGGCCCGGTCCGCGTAGGCCGAGAAGGAGCCGGAGTCCGGGCTGGCGGCGGCCATCTCGCCCAGCATCCGCATCACGAACACGACCATCGCGCCCACCAGGGCGTACGACACGAGGATGGCGGGCCCGGCCGCGGCGATGCCGCCGGACGAACCGACGAAGAGGCCGGCGCCGATCACGCCGCCGATGGCGATCATGGAGAGGTGGCGGTTCTTGAGCCCCGCCTTGAGACCGTGGGAGGACTGCGAAAGTCCGGGTTCTCCGGCCTTTCCGCCTTCCTTCACCAGGTTGGTCTGGGTGGTCATGGACACTTCCTCAGCTTTCTCGGGTGCTCGGGTCGCGAGCCCGAGCATTCAACCCCGCGGGTGTCCGCACCCGGAAGGCCCGAACCCGGATCGTTGTACGCGTCACTCCGGCCCACCCCGGCGGCCGTCGCCGGGTACCCCCCGTGTCACACTCGGAGCCATGCGCGTGTACCTCGGCTCGGACCATGCCGGCTACGAACTCAAGAACCACCTCGTCGAGTGGCTGAAGGCCCACGGCCACGAGCCCGTCGACTGCGGACCCCACGTCTACGACGCCCAGGACGACTACCCGCCGTTCTGCCTGCGTGCCGCGGAGCGGACGGCCGCCGACCCCGACGCCCTCGGCATCGTCATCGGCGGCTCCGGCAACGGCGAGCAGATCGCCGCGAACAAGGTGAAGGGCGTCCGTGCCGCCCTCGCCTGGAGCGAGCAGACCGCCGCCCTGGGCCGCGAGCACAACAACGCCAACGTCGTCGCCGTCGGTGCCCGGATGCACTCCGTCGAGGACGCCACCAAGTTCGTCGAGGTCTTCCTCGCCACCCCGTACTCCGGCGACGAGCGCCACACGCGCCGCATCGAGATGCTCGCCGCGTACGAGACGACCGGCGAGCTCCCCCCGATCCCGGCCCACCACCCGCAGCAGGACTGACACGATGCCCGAAGGGCATACGATCCACCGGCTGGCCGCCGACTACCGGGAGCGGTTCGGCGGCCGCGCCGTGCGGGTGACCAGCCCGCAGGGCAAGTTCTCCGACGCCGCCGCGCTCCTCGACGGCACCGTGCTGGAGACCACCGAGGCCCACGGCAAGCACCTGTTCCTCGGCTTCGGCGCGGAGGAGTGGGTGCACATCCACCTCGGCCTGTTCGGCAAGGTCACCTTCGGCGGCGCGCCCGTCCCGCCGCCCACCGACACGGTCCGCCTGCGGCTCGCCCACGCCGACGCCCACGTCGACCTGCGCGGCCCCACCGCCTGCGCGCTCCTCACCGGCCCCGAGAAGCAGGCGATACACGACCGGCTCGGCCCCGACCCGCTGCGCGACGGAGACGACCCGGACCGCGCCTGGCGCCGCGTCTCCCGCTCCCGTACGACGATCGCCGCGCTCCTCATGGACCAGAAGGTCATCGCCGGGGTCGGCAACGTCTACCGCGCCGAGGTCCTCTTCCGGCACGGCATCGACCCGTACCGCGCGGGAAGGGACGTCACGGAGGCGGAGTGGGCGGCGATCTGGCAGGATCTCGTCGCGCTCATGCGCGAGGGCGTCCGCACCAACCGCATCGACACCGTGCGCCCCGAGCACACCCCCGAGGCGATGGGCCGCCCGCCGCGCGTCGACGACCACGGCGGAGAGGTGTACGTGTACCGCAGGGCCCACCTGCCCTGCCACATCTGTGGCGGCGAGATCCGCACCGCCGATCTCGCCGCCCGCAACCTCTTCTGGTGCCCCGGCTGCCAGCGGCGCTGACCTGCTGCCGGCGGCGCTGACCCGAGCCGCCGGCGCCGGGGCCGGGTACGGCACCGGGACGGGCCCGGCGGCTCAGAAGCCGTGCGGCAGCCAGGGCGCGACGGCGGAGCCGAACGCGAGCGACGCCTCGGCCAGCGCGCCCTCCCGCAGCTCCCGCACCCGGCCCGCCTGTGCCAGCGACACGAGCGAGAACCCGCCCAGGTACGCCGTGCCCAGCTCCCGCACGGACAGCGCCAGGTCCGCCGCCTCGTCCGTGCGGACGCACCGCGCGCCCCGGCCGTCCCCGGTCAGCCGCCAGCGCCCCGCGTTCCAGGGGCAGAAGCCGTCCGCCACCTCCAGGACCACGTCCACCGGCGCCTGGTACGTCCGCGCCTCCAGCGCCGCGCCCACGTCCACCAGCCGGACGAACATCCCGTCCTGCAGCGTGATCCCGCACCGCCGGACGTCCGACACGAGGTGCTGCCAGGCGTCGTCCACCGGACGGCTGCCGACGGAAACAGTCGAAGTCAGATCAATCTCGAACAAATAGCGCCACAGGGCGGCGTACGACAGCGGGTCGAGCGCCCCCAAGTGCTCCATCACCACCGTGCCGTCGGCCCCCGCCGCGTTCCACTCGGGCCGCACCCGGTACAGCACGTACCCCGTGACCCCGCCGTCCCGCTCCGCCAGCACGCACTGCAGCGGCGACGCGCCGCCCCGATCCGACGGCGGGTCCAGCAGCGGCAGCCGCTCCCACCCCGGACGGCGCTCCGTCATCCCCGGCCGCAGCGGCACCGACCGCGCGTACACCGCCTCGCACGCCGCCGCCGCGTCCTCGGGCCGCGCGAGCCGCAGCCGTACGCCGTCCGTCCCTTCCGGAACGGACAGCCGCACCCGGGCCGTGTCGATGTCGGCCCGCATCCGCCGCGTCGCCAGGCCGTAGCCGAACCGGCCGTAGATGTCGGGCTCCGACGCCGTCAGCACCGCCAGCGGCTCGCCCCAGGCACGCACGTCGTCCAGTTGCCGCCGCATCATCGAGGTGAGGACACCGCGCCTGCGGTGCGTCGGCGCCACGCTCACCATCGTCACCCCGGCCGCGGGCACCACCGCCCCGCCCGGCACCGACAGCCGGAACGAGAACGCCCCCGCCGTCCCCACGCACTGCTCCCCGTCCCAGACGCCCAGCGAGCGCTCGTGCTCGGTCAGCGCCTCCCACAGGGCGCGCGCCTCCGGCGCCTCGGCCACACCCCCGAACGCACGCTCCAACTGCTCGTACCACACGTTCCACTGGGCAGGGGCCAGGACCCTCGGCTCGATCGTCATAGGCCATCCGTACCAGCCCGTCCCCCCGGCGGGCGACCCGATTTCGAACGCAATGTCGCGGGGGTCCCCCTGCACGCCGCCCTCCCGGATGGATAGGGTCCAGGCCAATGGCCCGCAGCGCACCACGAACGGACACGTACGCGGCCCGGTACCGCAAGGCGGCCCACCGGGCCCGCGTCGCGCTGCGCAAGTCCGCCGTCGACTACTTCCGCGGCGACGGCTCCGACTGGATCGCCCTGGCGGGCCTCTTCCTCACCATCCCGGCGATCATGCTCGCCACGATCGCCACCCCCGTGTGGTGCGCCCCCGAGGCCCTCGTCCTGCCGATCGTCGCCGGCGGGCTGCTGCTGCGCCCCGCCAGCCTCCTCGGCCTGTACGCCGCCTCCGCCGCCGCGCTGATCGTCGAGTCGGCCGCCCTGGGCCCGTACACCGAGGGCGCCGCCCGGGTCACCCCCGGCACCGTCCTCGTCGTCGCCGCGTGCGGCCTGTTCGGACTGCTCATCGCCCAGTTCCGGGCCCGCGTCGGGGTGCCCTGGCGGCGCGGCGGCACCATGCTGTTCGACCTGCGCGAACGCATCCGCACCCAGAGTGCCCTGCCCCCGCTGCCCAAGGGCTGGCACCGCGAGATGGCGCTGCGCCCGGCCGGCGGCCAGTCCTTCTCCGGCGACTTCGTCGTCGCCGCCCGCACCCACGGCGGCCGCACCCTCGAAGCCGTCCTCACCGACGTGTCCGGCAAGGGCATGGACGCCGGCTCCCGCGCCCTGCTGCTGTCCGGCGCCTTCGGCGGGCTGCTCGGCTCCCTCCCGCCGCACGGCTTCCTCCCCGCCGCCAACGGCTACCTCCTGCGGCAGGACTGGGACGAGGGCTTCGCCACCTCCATCCACCTGGTCCTCGACCTGGAGTCCGGCGACTACGAGCTGCTGTCCGCCGGCCACCTGCCGGCCCTCCAGCTCCACGCGGGCAGCGGACGCTGGGAGGAGAAGGCCGCCGACGGGCCGCTGCTCGGCGTCTACGACGGCGCCGAGTTCCACCCGGTCAAGGGCACCCTGCGCCCCGGCGACGTGCTGATGCTGTTCACCGACGGCCTCGTCGAGGCCGCCGACCGCGACATCGCCGAGGGCATCGACCGGCTCACCGGCGAGGCCGACCGCTACGTCACCGCGGGCTTCCGCGGCGCGGCCTGGCACCTCATCGAGGCGTGCGCCAAGGACGTCAACGACGACCGCGCGCTGCTCCTGATCTCCCGCGAGGCCTGAGCCGGCGCGTACAGTCGCCCCGTGCCGAACCTCTCCCTGCCGCAGGTCGAAGCGATCGCCCGCCGTGCCCACGCCGGGCAGACGGACAAGGCGGGGCGGCCCTACGCCGAGCACCTCCAGGCCGTCGCCGAGGGGGTGCGGGCGCGGGGTGGCAGCGACGGGCAGATCGCCGCGGCGTGGCTGCACGACGCCGTCGAGGACGGCGTCCTGTCGCCTGGCTGGCTCGCCGGCGCCGCGCTGCCGCAGGAGGTCAAGGACATCGTCCTGGCGCTCACCCGGCGCCCCGGCGAGGACCTCGCCGACTACACCGCCCGCGTCCTCGCCGTGCCCGGCGCCCGCCTCGTCAAGGAGGCCGACCTGGCGCACAACGCCGACCCGGACCGGCTCGCCGCCCTCGACGAGCCGACCCGGGCCCGGCTGACCGCCAAGTACGCGCGCGTACGGCGGCTGCTCGGCCTCACCTCCGACTGACCGCCCCGGCGGCCACCGCCCCGCCCGGGGCGCCGCCACCCGGCGCGCCCGGCACGGGTTCCTCCGTCCGGCGGAACGCCCACTCCAGGCGCGGCTCCGTCACCCACCGCAGCGCGCGCCGCACCGGCGGGGTGCACATCAGCGTCACCGCCACGGCCGCCGCCGCCGTCAGCCCGACCCGCCCCGCGGGCGTGGCCAGCACCTCGTACGCGTCGACGAGCTCCCAGTACTGGAGCGCCTTCGTCGCGAACCCGTGCAGGAGGTACCCGCAGAGGCTGCCCGCGCCCAGCACGGTGAACCAGGTCCGCCGCGACGGCACCCACGCCAGGAACGCCGCCGTCAGCACCAGCGCGACGGCGCCCAGCGCGACCGTCGCCAGCGGCCCCGCCCACCACGCGTACCCGAGCTCCTGGGCGCTGGTGTTGCGGTAGAACCAGCCCATCCGCAGGTGCGGCGCCACCGCGTACGCCCCGGCCAGCGCGGCCACCGCGACCGGCACGGCCGCCACCCGCACGGCCCGCCGCCGCAGCAGCCGGAAGTGCTCCTCCCGCAGCGACAGGCCCAGCACGAAGAACGGCAGGAACTGCAGGACCCGCTGGAGGTCCAGGTCGGCCGCGATGCGCGGGGTCAGCGACGCCAGTGCCGCGACGGCCACGGCGACGGGCAGGGGGTGGCGCAGGGCGCGCCACAGCGGGGCGGACAGCCGCCACATGAACAGCGCCAGGAGGAACCAGGTCAGGTAGAAGGGGTCGGTGAGCGAGAACGCCTGTTGCGGCGCGTCCTGCGCCCACCGCCGGTACAGCGTGTACGCCACCTCGAACACGAGGTACGGGACGAGGACCCCGCCCACCAGCCGTCTCAGTTGGTCGGGCCGTCCGGCGAAGCTCCGCGAGAAGTACCCGGAGATGATCACGAACGCCGGCATGTGGAAGGCGTACACGACCATGTAAAGCGCGCGGGTCGCACGGCTGCCCTCCATGACCGGCTCCCACACGTGGCCCACCGCGACGAGCACGATCGCCAGGTATTTCGCGTTGTCGAAGAAAGGATTCCGCTGACTCTGCTTTTCCCGGAGTGGCTGGAACATCCAAGGGACCCTAACCCCGCCCGGCGCCGTTCCGGCAACCCGACGCCCCCCGTCACGGCATGGCACACGGTGCCCGGAATGCCATGACAAATCCCCCACAAAAGCCGCACATCACCCTGTTGGCCGTCACGCCGCGCACACCGGTCGGGGCGCCGGACGTGAGCCCGGACCCCTCCTGTGGCTTTCCTGTGGCGGACACGCGGGCGCCCTGGGGGAATCGCCGCGCATTCCGTCGCGGAATTCCCGCAGGGCCGTACGCCGACCGTGTCCGCCCCGCCCCGCGGGCCCCCGCGTCCGTCCACGACCCGTCACGGGGCAGCACGGGAGGGGTCGTTGATGGCACGATGGACGCGTGCGGGGGTCGCCGGGCCGTGTGCCCCCGGCCGTCCTGACGGACCGACCGAGGGGATCAGTCGTGGCCATTTCGCTGTCCGTGGTGCTGTTGCTGGCGATCGTCCTGGTGGTGATGATCCGCGGCGGCTCGATCAAGGCGGGTCCCGCCGTCGTCGCCGCCCTGTTCGGCTTCTTCCTCGCGTCCTCCGGACTCGGGCCGACCATCTCCAAGATCCTCAACGAGATAGCCGCGTCCATCGGCAGGATCAACTTCTAGCCGGGCCCGGCCGCACCCTCCCGGCCGCCTCCGGCCGGCCCGGAGGCGATTTCGGCGCGCCCGGAGACGACTCCGGCCCGGCCGGGTGATCGCTCACCCGGCCGGGCCGGACGTCCGTACAGAGCGGGCGACGGGAATCGAACCCGCGTAGCTAGTTTGGAAGACTAGGGCTCTACCATTGAGCTACGCCCGCAAGCGGCACACCGCACGTCACCGGGAGGGCGACGGCCGCGCCACGTAGAGCATCGTAGCGGGTTCCCGCGCCGGGTCGCACACCCCTTTAAAGTGCCGACGCAGCGCCCGCGGCCATGTACCCTACGTGTCGCACCGACGGGGTGTGGCGCAGCTTGGTAGCGCGTCCGCTTTGGGAGCGGAAGGCCGTGGGTTCAAATCCCGCCACCCCGACCACGACAGACCCTCACGCGCGTGCCGGACGCAACCAAGATCACGTTGTGGGGCCCGTACTCCTTGCGGTTACTATGCAAACTGCGTGCCCGTGTGTCTCTCTGACCGGGCCGATCCGCTGGGCCGCCGCAGTCAGCGCCCCAGCTGAAACCCAGAATCAGCCACCAAGGAGACCGAACCGTGAAGAGCGCCGTGGAGACCCTGAACCCGACTCGGGTTCGGCTCACTGTCGAGGTGCCCTTCGAGGAGCTCAAGGCCAGCCTCGACGCGGCGTACAAGAAGATCAACCAGCAGGTCACGGTCAAGGGCTTCCGCAAGGGCAAGATCCCGGCCCGGGTCATCGACCAGCGGTTCGGCCGCGGTGCGGTGCTGGAGGAGGCCGTCAACGACGCCCTCCCGAAGCTCTACACCGAGGCGGTCAACGAGGCCGAGGTCAACCCCCTCGGCCAGCCCGAGGTCGACATCACCGAGCTGAAGGACGGCGAGCTGCTGGCCTTCACCGCCGAGGTCGACATCCGCCCGGCGATCGAGATCCCGGACTTCTCCGGCATCGAGGTCACCGTCGACGCCGTCGAGGTCACCGACGAGGACGTCGAGAAGTCCGTGGAGCAGCTGCGCGGGCGCTTCGCCTCCACCTCCCCGGTCGAGCGCGCCGCCGCCGAGGGCGACGTCGTGACGATCGACCTGGAGGCCAAGGTCGACGGCGAGGTCCTCCCGGACGGCGTCGCCACCGGCGTGCAGTACACGATCGGCTCCGATGAGCTGCTGGAGGGCATCGACGAGGCCGTGACCGGCCTGGAGGCCGGTGGCGAGGCCACCTTCACCTCCACGCTGAAGGGCGGCTCCGCCGAGGGCAAGGAGGCCGAGGTCACCGTCAAGGTCACCCAGGTCGCCGCCCGCGAGCTCCCCGAGCTGGACGACGAGTTCGCCCAGATGGCGAGCGAGTTCGACACGCTCGACGAGCTGAAGGCCGACAGCCGCAAGCGCCTCGAGAACATGAAGCAGTACGACCAGGCCACCCAGGCCCAGGAGCGCGTCCTGGACGAGTTGCTGAAGCTGGTCGAGGTCCCGATCCCCGAGAAGCTCCTCGAGGACGAGATCAACACCCGCAAGCACAACCTGGAGCACCACCAGCTCGGCCAGATGGGCCTCACGCTGGAGAAGTACCTGGAGCTCCAGGGCAAGACGGTCGAGGAGTTCGACGCCGAGACCGAGGAGCAGGCGGTCAAGGGCATCAAGACCCAGTTCATCCTGGACGAGCTCGTCTCCAAGGAGAAGCTCAACGTCAACCAGGACGAGCTGACCGAGCACCTGATGCGCCGCGCCGCGTCCTCCGGCATGAGCCCGGACCAGTTCGCCCAGGCCGTCGTCGAGGGCAACCAGGTCCCGATGCTCGTCGGCGAGGTCGCCCGCGGCAAGGCCCTGGCGCTCGTCGTCGAGTCCGCCAAGGTCGTCGACACCAACGGCGAGCCGGTCGTCATGGACGACGACGAGGACGAGACGGCCGAGGCGGCCGAGTCCTCCGAGGCGAAGGCCGAGGAGCAGACCGAGGCCTGAGCGGCCTCGCCCTGAGCTCCGCGGCGGGCCCCGGACGCACTGCGCGACCGGGGCCCGCCGCCGTTCTCAAGGAACCTTGCGCTCCCAGCGAACAGTTCGGGAACCGGGATGGCGCCCGCCCACCTGCGCGTTAGGGTCCATGAATACGAGGGCAGGGGAGTACCCGCCCCCAGGTACGAGAGACGCTGAGACGGCCGCAGCCGTCAGAGACGAGCAGGTGGATACGTGACGAATCTGATGCCTTACGCCGCGGGTGAGCCGTCCATCGGTGGTGGCCTCGGCGACCATGTGTACAACCGGCTGCTCGGTGAGCGGATCATCTTCCTCGGCCAGCAGGTCGACGACGACATCGCGAACAAGATCACTGCGCAGATGCTGCTCCTCGCCGCCGACCCGGACAAGGACATCTACCTGTACATCAACAGCCCCGGCGGCTCGGTGACGGCCGGCATGGCGATCTACGACACCATGCAGTACATCCCGAACGACGTGGTCACGATCGGCATGGGCATGGCCGCCTCCATGGGCCAGTTCCTGCTGACCGGCGGTACCGCGGGCAAGCGCTTCGCCCTGCCCAACACCGACATCCTGATGCACCAGGGCTCCGCCGGCATCGGCGGCACGGCCTCGGACATCAAGATCCAGGCCGAGTACCTCCTCCGCACCAAGCGACGCATGGCCGAGATCACGGCGCGCCACTCGGGCCAGTCCGTGGAGACGATCATCCGCGACGGCGACCGCGACCGCTGGTTCACCGCGGACGAGGCCAAGGAGTACGGCCTGATCGACGAGATCATCTCCGCCGCCTCGGGCGTTCCGGGCGGTGGCGGCACCGGCGCCTGAGCCCTCCCGCCGCACCGACGGCCCCCGCCCCCAGCAGCCCGCCGAACGCCATCAGGATGGTGAACACCCCATGAGCAACTTCTCCGCGAGCGGCCTCTACACCGGCCCGCAGGTGGACAGCCGTTACGTCGTCCCCCGCTTCGTCGAGCGCACCTCCCAGGGCGTGCGCGAGTACGACCCGTACGCGAAGCTCTTCGAAGAGCGCGTGATCTTCCTCGGCGTCCAGATCGACGACGCCTCCGCCAACGACGTCATGGCGCAGCTCCTGTGCCTGGAGTCGATGGACCCGGACCGCGACATCTCGGTCTACATCAACAGCCCCGGTGGCTCCTTCACCGCGCTGACGGCGATCTACGACACGATGCAGTTCGTGAAGCCGGACATCCAGACCGTCTGCATGGGTCAGGCGGCCTCCGCCGCGGCGGTCCTCCTCGCCGCCGGCACGCCCGGCAAGCGCATGGCCCTGCCCAACGCGCGCGTGCTGATCCACCAGCCGTCCGGCGGCACCGGCCGCGAGCAGCTCTCCGACCTGGAGATCGCGGCCAACGAGATCCTCCGGATGCGCACCCAGCTGGAGGAGATGCTCGCCAAGCACTCCACGCAGCCGATCGAGAAGATCCGCGACGACATCGAGCGCGACAAGATCCTCACGGCCGAGGACGCCCTGGCGTACGGCCTGATCGACCAGATCGTGTCGACCCGCAAGAGCACGGCGGCCGCGGCGGCCTGACGCTCGACCTTCCCTTGGCACGGCACGCCGCGGACGCCCGACGACGTGAACCGTGCCAAGGGGGGCCCGAACGGGGGGCCCGGCAAGGTACCGTCGGATATGAGGCACCAGGAGTCGGCTGCGAACAAGCCGCTCCCAGGCGAAGGGGAAGCACCTCGTGGCACGCATCGGTGATGGCGGCGACCTGCTCAAGTGCTCGTTCTGCGGAAAGAGCCAGAAGCAGGTGAAGAAGCTCATCGCAGGCCCCGGTGTGTACATCTGCGACGAGTGCATCGACCTCTGCAACGAGATCATCGAAGAGGAACTCGCCGAGACGAGCGAGGTGCGGTGGGAGGAACTCCCCAAGCCGCGCGAGATCTACGAATTCCTGGAGGGCTACGTCGTCGGCCAGGAGCCGGCGAAGAAGGCCCTCTCGGTCGCGGTGTACAACCACTACAAGCGCGTCCAGGCCGGTGAGAACGGCGGCGCGCAGGGCCGGGACGACGCGATCGAGCTCGCCAAGTCCAACATCCTGCTGCTGGGCCCGACCGGCTCCGGCAAGACGCTGCTCGCCCAGACGCTGGCGCGCATGCTGAACGTCCCCTTCGCCATCGCCGACGCGACGGCGCTCACGGAGGCCGGGTACGTCGGCGAGGACGTCGAGAACATCCTGCTGAAGCTCATCCAGGCGGCCGACTACGACGTCAAGAAGGCCGAGACGGGCATCATCTACATCGACGAGATCGACAAGGTGGCCCGCAAGAGCGAGAACCCGTCCATCACGCGCGACGTGTCGGGCGAGGGCGTCCAGCAGGCCCTGCTGAAGATCCTGGAGGGCACGACGGCCTCCGTCCCGCCGCAGGGCGGCCGCAAGCACCCGCACCAGGAGTTCATCCAGATCGACACGACGAACGTGCTGTTCATCGTGGGCGGTGCCTTCGCCGGCCTGGAGAAGATCATCGAGGCGCGGGCCGGCGCGAAGGGCATCGGCTTCGGCGCGACGATCCGCTCCAAGCGGGAGATCGAGGCGAGCGACCAGTTCCAGGAGGTCATGCCGGAGGACCTGGTGAAGTTCGGGATGATCCCCGAGTTCATCGGCCGCCTCCCCGTGATCACCTCCGTCCACAACCTGGACCGCGAGGCCCTGCTGAAGATCCTCGTCGAGCCGCGCAACGCCCTGGTGAAGCAGTACCAGCGCCTCTTCGAACTCGACGGCGTCGAGCTGGACTTCGACCGCCCCGCCCTGGAGGCCATCGCCGACCAGGCCATCCTCCGCGGCACGGGCGCCCGCGGCCTGCGCGCCATCATGGAGGAGGTCCTCATGTCGGTGATGTACGAGGTGCCGTCCCGCAAGGACGTCGCCCGCGTCGTCATCACCGAGGACGTCGTCCACAACAACGTCAACCCGACCCTGGTCCCCCGGGTCGTCAAGGACCAGGGCCGCCACGAGAAGAGCGCGTAGCACCCCCGGTACGACGAAGGGCGCCCGCCCGGTTCCACGGAACCCGGCGGGCGCCCTTCGCGTCGCGCGGGGCTCACGCCTTGACGCGGACCTCCTTGCGGAGGTCGGCGGTGATCTGCGCCGCCGCGTCCTTGCCGAGGCCCCTCGTCGCCTCGTTGGCGAAGACCACGGCGAACGTGCTGTGGTCCGACCACGCGCAGAACCAGTTGGTCTGCCGCTGCTTCGTCACGAGGTTCTCGCCCTCGATGGACTGGCACTTCATGACGCCGTTGAAGCCGTCCGGGCTCATCTCCTCCGGGGACCCGACCAGCTTCGCCTTGCTGTCGGTGTCCTTCTTCGCCTCCTCGTGCACCCCGGCGAAGTACGCGTCCAGGGTCTTCTCCGGGTCCGCGATCTTGCCGTACACGCCGGTGAAGCTGACCGACTTCGCCGTCATCAGCTCCGGCGACGCCGACGGGTTCGTCAGGTCGATCTTCTTCGGGTCGAGCGTCGAGTACGTCCCCGTCACGGACGTGCCGTCCTGCACGCCCGCCTTCCCCAGGTCGCCCGCCAGCGAGTCGTTGGTGGCGCCCTCCTTGTTGGTCCGCTTGTACTCGCCGCCGAGCACCGTCTCGGGCGTCGCCAGCTTGTGCGGCCCGTCGTCCTCCAGGCCGCCGCCGAACCCCCCGCCGAAGAGGAACCACGCGCCCACGCCCAGCGCCACGGCACCCGCCGCCACACCGATGACCAGGCCCGTCTTCTTCTTCGGGGCCTGCGGCGGGACCGGCGCGCCCGGGTAGCCCGGACCGCCGTACGGGGGCTGCTGCGGGGGCTGGCCGTACGCGCCGGGCTGCGGCGGCTGGCCGTACGGACCCGGCGCCTGCTGCGGGTAGCCGTACCCCGGCTGGGGCGGCGGCGCCTGCTGCGGGTAGCCGTAACCGGGTTGCGGCGCCTGCGGCGGCTGGCCGTACGGACCCGGCTGGCCGTAGGGGCCCGGCTGGCCGTACGGCCCGGGCTGCTGGGGCTGCCCGCCGTACGGACCCGGCTGGTTGTAGCTCATTGAGGGGTTCCCCCATCCAGATGTTTACGCGTCGCTCACATCTTGGCCGAAGGGACGCCCCCCGAGGGGCCCGGGGCCCGGACCGTCACGGAACATTCCCGTTTCAGTACGCGGCTGTGACACCTCTAAACTGGGCCCGTGACCGAGAACACTCAGCAGCAGCCAGCATCCGTCCCCGAACTGCCGACCCAGTACGCGCCGGCCGAGGTAGAGGGGAAGCTGTACGAGAGCTGGGTGGAGCGCGGTTACTTCACGGCCGACGCGGCGAGCGGCAAGCCCGCCTACACCATCGTCATCCCGCCGCCGAACGTCACCGGCAGCCTCCACCTGGGCCACGCCTTCCAGCACACCCTCATGGACGCCCTCACGCGCCGCAAGCGCATGCAGGGCTACGAGGCGCTGTGGCTGCCCGGCATGGACCACGCCGGCATCGCCACCCAGAACAAGGTCGAGCAGCAGCTCGCCGAGGAGGGCAGGTCCCGCCACGACCTGGGCCGCGAGGAGTTCGTCCAGCGGGTCTGGCAGTGGAAGGAGGAGTACGGCGGCAAGATCCTCGGCCAGATGCGCCGCCTGGGCGACGGCGTCGACTGGAGCCGTGAGCGCTTCACCATGGACGAGGGCCTGTCCCGTGCCGTCCAGACCATCTTCAAGAAGCTCTACGACGACGAGCTGATCTACCGCGCCGAGCGCATCATCAACTGGTGCCCGCGCTGCCTCACGGCCATCTCCGACATCGAGGTGGAGTACCAGGAGGACGACGGCGAGCTCGTCTCCATCCGCTACGGCGAGGGCGAGGACAGCCTCGTCGTCGCCACCACCCGCGCCGAGACGATGCTCGGCGACACGGCCGTCGCCGTCCACCCCGACGACGAGCGGTACAAGCACCTGGTCGGCAAGCGCATCAAGCTGCCGCTGACGGACCGTACGATCCCCGTCGTCGCCGACACGCACGTCGACCCGGAGTTCGGCACCGGCGCCGTCAAGGTGACCCCGGCCCACGACCCGAACGACTTCGCCATCGGCCAGCGCCACGGCCTGGAGTCGCTCACCGTCATGGACGAGCGCGGCGTCATCACGGTCCACGGCCCGTTCGAGGGACTCGACCGCTTCGAGGCGCGCTCCACCATCGTCGGCGCACTGCGCGAGCAGGGCCGGATCGTCGCGGAGAAGCGCCCGTACGTCCACTCCGTCGGCCACTGCTCCCGCTGCAGCACCACCGTCGAGCCCCGCCTCTCCCTCCAGTGGTGGGTCAAGGTCGGGCCGCTCGCGAGGGCGGCCGGCGACGCCGTCCGCGACGGCCGGGTCGCGATCCACCCCGAGGACATGTCGAAGCGCTACTTCGACTGGGTGGACAACATGCACGACTGGTGCATCTCGCGCCAGTTGTGGTGGGGCCACCGCATCCCCGTCTGGTACGGCCCGAACGGCGAGGTCGTCTGCGTCGGACCGGACGAGGAGCCGCCGACCGGCGAGGGCTGGACGCAGGACACCGACGTCCTCGACACGTGGTTCTCCTCCGGCCTGTGGCCGTTCTCCACGCTCGGCTGGCCCGAGCGGACGCCGGACCTGGAGAAGTTCTACCCGACCGACGTCCTCCTGACGGGCCACGACATCATCTTCTTCTGGGTCGCCCGGATGATGATGTTCGGCCTGTACGCGATGGACGGCGAGGTGCCGTTCAAGACGATCGCCCTCACCGGCCTCGTCCGCGACGAGCGCGGCAAGAAGATGTCGAAGTCCTTCGGCAACGTCGTCGACCCGCTCGACTGGATGGACCGGTACGGCTCCGACGCGGTCCGCTTCACCCTCGCCAAGGGCGCCAACCCCGGTACGGACGTGCCGATCGGCGAGGACTGGGTCCAGGCGTCCCGGAACTTCGCCAACAAGATCTGGAACGCCACCCGCTTCGCGCTGATGAACGGCGCGACGGTGGAGGGCCCGCTGCCCGAGCCGTCAAAGATGTCCGCCACGGACCGGTGGATCCTCTCCCGCCTCAACAAGACGGTCGCCGAAGTCGACGCGTACTACGAGGACTTCCAGTTCGCCAAGCTCAGCGAGGCCCTCTACCACTTCGCGTGGGACGAGGTCTTCGACTGGTACGTCGAGCTGTCGAAGACGACGTTCTTCGGGGGCGGCGAGCGGGCGAAGGTCTCCGCGCGCGTCCTCGGCGAGGTCCTCGACGTGATGCTGCGCCTGCTGCACCCGATCGTCCCGTTCGTCACCGACACCCTGTGGACCACCCTGACGGGCGGCGAGTCCCTCGTCGTCGCCGACTGGCCCGCGGACAGCGGCTTCCGCGACGACGCGGCCGAGCGGGAGATCGAGCTCGTCCAGCGCGTCGTCACCGAGGTCCGCCGCTTCCGCTCCGACCAGGGCCTCCAGCCCGGTCAGAAGGTCCCGGCCCGCCTGGACCTGGACGGCACGGCGCTGGCCCCGCACGAGGCGGCCATCCGCCAGTTGCTGCGCCTCCAGCCGGAGGGCGAGGGCTTCCACGCCACCGCGTCCCTCCCGGTCGCCGGCGCCACGGTCGCGCTCGACCTGTCGGGCACGATCGACGTCGAGGCGGAGCGCAAGCGCCTGACGAAGGACCTCGCCGCGGCCGAGAAGGAGAAGGCCCAGGCGGAGGGCAAGCTCGGCAACGAGGCCTTCCTCGCCAAGGCGCCCGACCAGGTCGTCGAGAAGATCCGCACGCGGCTCGCCAAGGCGAACGAGGACATCGCCCGCATCGAGGCCCAGCTGGCGGGCCTCCCGCAGGGCTGACCCCTCCCACGGCGGGGCCCCGGGACCGGTTCGGTTCCGGGGCCCCGCCGTGCGCGCGGGTCGGGCCGGCCCGTGTCGGCGGCCCTCCGTAGACTGGACGGCGTGAGTGAGCAGCCCTCGTCCAGCGACCACCCGGACAGCGAAGACTTCGACGGCATCGTCGAGGCGGAGACCACCCGAGACCCCGACCTGGCGGTGATCGAGGCCGGCAGCCGCACCCTGCGCACCCAGGCCGGACCGCCGCAGGGCGACCCCGTACCGGCGCGCCCCGCCGACCCGGAGGTCGACAGGGCGCTGCGGGAGGTCGAGCAGGAGCTCTCCACCCGCTGGGGCGAGACCAAGCTGGAGCCGTCCGTCCAGCGGATCGCCGCGCTCATGGACGTCCTGGGGGAACCCCAGCGCGCGTACCCCTCCCTCCACATCACGGGGACCAACGGCAAGACCTCCACGGCCCGCATGATCGAGGCGCTGCTCGGCGCGTTCGACCTGCGCACCGGCCGGTACACGTCGCCGCACGTCCAGTCGATCACCGAGCGGATCAGCCTGGACGGCGCCCCCATCAGCGCCGAGCGGTTCGTCGAGACGTACCGGGACATCAAGCCGTAC
The DNA here is from genome assembly GCF_032423885.1 of Streptomyces tamarix. NCBI lineage: Bacteria > Bacillati > Actinomycetota > Actinomycetes > Kitasatosporales > Streptomycetaceae > Streptomyces > Streptomyces tamarix. The sequence continues at coordinate 25,341 of NZ_JAWCTQ010000013.1, forward strand.
GTCGAGATGGTCGACGGCGCCCAGGAGTACCGGCTGTCGTTCTTCGAGGTCCTCACCGGCATGGCGTACGCCGCGTTCGCCGACGCCCCGGTCGACGTGGCCGTCGTCGAGGTCGGCATGGGCGGCACCTGGGACGCGACGAACGTGATCGACGGCTCCGTCGCCGTCGTCACGCCGATCTCCCTCGACCACACCGACCGGCTCGGCGACACGCCCGCGCAGATCGCCGGCGAGAAGGCCGGGATCATCAAGCAGGGCGCCACGGTCATCCTGTCGCAGCAGCCGGTGGACGCGGCGCAGGTGCTGCTGAAGAAGGCCGTCGAGACGGACGCCACCGTCGCGCGCGAGGGCCTGGAGTTCGGCGTCGTCTCCCGCGAGGTCGCCGTCGGCGGCCAGCTGCTGACCCTGCGCGGCCTCGGCGGCGAGTACGAGGGCGTCTTCCTCCCCCTGTACGGCGCGCACCAGGCGCACAACGCCGCGGTGGCGCTCGCCGCGGTCGAGGCGTTCTTCGGGGTCGGCGCGCAGCACGCCCGCCCCCTGGACCTCGACACGGTCCGCCGGGCCTTCGCGTCCGTGGCGTCGCCGGGCCGCCTGGAGGTCGTCCGGCGCAGCCCGACCGTCGTCCTGGACGCCGCGCACAACCCGGCGGGCGCGCAGGCGGCGGCGGACGGCGTCCGGGAGGCGTTCGGCTTCTCGCGGCTGATCGGCGTGGTCGGCGCGAGCGGCGACAAGGACGTGCGGGGGCTCCTCGAAGCGTTCGAGCCGATCTTCGCGGAGGTCGTCGTCACGGCGAACTCCACGCCCCGGGCGATGGACCCCGATGCGCTCGCGGCGATCGCGGTGGAGGTCTTCGGCGAGGAGCGGGTGGTCGTCGAGCCGCGCCTCGACGACGCGCTGGAGGCGGCCATCACGCTCGCCGAGGAAGAGGGCGAGTTCGGGGGCGCCGGTGTGCTGGTGACGGGTTCGGTGATCACGGTCGGGGAAGCCCGGCTGCTCCTGCGGAAGGGCTGACACACATGCGTACGCTCTGCGCCTCGACGCTGATCGGCGAGTTCTTCGTGCTGGGCTTCGCGGGCCTGGTGGCGATGAAGGACCCGGAGCTGGGCATGGGCACCGTCTGGGCGGTGTGCGGCGTCCTGATGGGGGTGAGCCTGCTGCTGTGCGGCATGATCACTCGTCCGGGCGGAGTCCAGCTGGGGTGGGCGCTGCAGATCGCCCTCGTCCTGAGCGGCTTCGTCGTCCCGGTCATGTTCTTCCTCGGCGCGGTCTTCGCGGGTCTGTGGTGGGCGTCCCTCCACTTCGGCCGCAAGATCGACGAGGCGAAGGCCCGCTGGGCCGCCCAGAACGAGGCCGGCGCCTCCTCGGCATAGCCGTACCGCCGGTGCCGGACGACGCACCACGCGCCGCGGGCGGCTCGTCGTTCCCCGCGGGCGCGGGGCGGCCCGCCGATGACGAACGGCTCGCCGCTCACGGTGGGGTCCCCGCACCCCGCGGGGACGGGGCCGCGGCCCGGGGTCCCCTCCCTTTCGGGGCCCCCTGTAACCTCTGTGCACCGCACGAACGCCTGCAAGGAGCCGCACACCATGACCCAGCGCACCCTCGTCCTCCTCAAGCCCGACGCCGTCCGGCGCGGGCTGATCGGCGAGATCATCGGCCGCATCGAGCGCAAGGCCGGCTGGAGCGTCACCGCGCTGGAGATGCGCACGCTGGACCGGGCGATCCTGGAGCAGCACTACGCCGAGCACGTCGGGCGGCCCTTCTACGAGCCGCTCGTCACGTTCATGTCCTCCGGGCCCGTCGTCGCGGTGGTCGTCGAGGGGGAGCGGGTCATCGAGGGCGTGCGCCAGCTCGCCGGCCCGACGGACCCGATCGCCGCGGCGCCCGGCTCCATCCGGGGCGACTACGGCACCATCGTCCGGGAGAACCTGATCCACGCTTCGGACTCCGAGGAGTCCGCCATTCGGGAACTGAAGATTTTCTTCCCCGGCCTTTCCTGACCTCCTGTCAGCCATACGCGCTCACGACCTGGGGCGACCGAGTGGTATTTCGGTCGCCCTTCGGCATATGACGGGGGAGACCGGGAACGCATCGCTCCGACACTTCGTCACCTATATAGAGGCGGACCACCGCGCCGTGTTCGCGGAAGCGGCACTACGATGGAATCCTCCGCTCCACACGATCCAGCGCGCCGTCCTGAGAAGCCGTCAACGCTCTATGGGAAGGCCCGGCGCTCCTCATGGGAAACAAGGGGAACTCAATGTCGTTCATCGGCCGTGACATGGCTGTCGACCTCGGGACCGCCAACACGCTGGTGTACGTCAGGGGTCGCGGCATCGTCCTCAACGAGCCGTCGGTCGTCGCCATCAACACCAATACCGGCGGCATCCTGGCGGTCGGCGCAGAGGCGAAGAAGATGATCGGCCGGACCCCCGGCAACATCGTCGCGGTGCGCCCGCTGAAGGACGGGGTGATCGCGGACTTCGAGATCACCGAGCGGATGCTCCGCTACTTCATCCTGAAAATCCACAAGCGCCGCTATCTCGCCCGCCCCCGCGTCGTCGTCTGCGTGCCGTCCGGCATCACGGGCGTCGAGCGCCGCGCGGTCATCGAGGCGTCCACCCAGGCCGGCGCGCGGCAGGTGCACATCATCGAGGAGCCCATGGCGGCCGCCATCGGCTCGGGCCTGCCGGTCCACGAGGCCACGGGCAACATGGTCGTCGACATCGGCGGCGGCACGACCGAGGTCGCCGTCATCTCCCTCGGCGGGATCGTCACCGCGCAGTCCATCCGGGTCGCCGGCGACGAGCTGGACAACGCGATCATCCAGCACGTCAAGAAGGAGTACAGCCTCCTCCTCGGCGAGCGCACCGCCGAGCAGATCAAGATCACCATCGGTTCGGCGTACGAGCTCGGCGAGGACGAGCACACCGAGATCCGCGGCCGCGACCTGGTCTCCGGCCTGCCGAAGACCGTCGTCATCTCCGCCTCGGAGGTACGCAAGGCCATCGAGGAGCCCGTCAACGCCATCGTCGACGCCGTGAAGACGACCCTCGACAAGTGCCCGCCCGAGCTGTCCGGCGACATCATGGACCGCGGCATCGTCCTCACCGGCGGCGGCGCCCTGCTGCGCGGCCTCGACGAGCGGCTGCGCCAGGAGACGGGCATGCCCATCCACATCGCCGAGGACCCGCTGGACTCGGTGGCGCTGGGTTCCGGCAAGTGCGTCGAGGAGTTCGAGGCGCTCCAGCAGGTCCTGGACGCCCAGCCCCGCAGATAGCGCGTGCGCGATCAGCCGTACGGGTGTTGCCAGGCCCGTACGGCTGATCGTTGGTATAACGGCACAAACATTCCTACGAGGAAGGCACGGCCGCCCCACGTGAGGGACACGAAAGAGAGCCGGCTGCTTCTGGCGCTTCTGGTCGCCGTCGCGTTCGCGCTGATCACGGTGGACATCCGCGGCGGTGAGGAGTCACCGGTCGACGGAGCCCGGCGCGTCGCCGCCACCGTCTTCGGTCCGGTCGAGAACAGCGTCGCGTCCGCGGTGGACCCCATCGGCAACGCGATCGGGGCCGTACGGGACTCCGGTGAGCGCCACAGCCGCATCGCGCAGCTGGAGAGGGAGAACGCCGAGCTGAAGGTGAAGCTCGGCAGCGACGACCGCAACCGCAACCGCGTCCGCGAGCTGGACAAGCTGCTCAGGACGGCCGGCGCGGGACAGTACGGCATCAAGGCGGCCGAGGTCGTCGCCATAGGGGCCGCCCAGGGCTTCTCCTGGACGGTCACCATCGACGCCGGCTCCCGGGACGGCATCCGCCGCGACATGACCGTCATCAACGGCGACGGGCTCGTCGGCCGCGTCACCACTGTCGGCCCCTCCACCGCGACCGTGCTGCTCGCCAACGACCCGGACTTCACGGTCGGCACGCGGATAGAGCGCACCAACGAGCTGGGCTTCGCCACCGGCCAGGGCGAGCGCCCGCTGTCGGTGCAGCTCCTCAACGGCAAGGCGAAGGTGAAGCCCGGCGACCGGCTCGTCACCTTCGGCTCCCAGGCCGACCGCCCCTTCGTGCCCGGCGTGCCCGTCGGCGAGGTCATCCGCGTCGATCCGTCCAGCGGCGACCTGACCCGCCGGCTGTTCGTCCGCCCGTACGCCGGGTTCAGCCGCCTCGACATCGTCGGCGTCGTCGTCCAGGCCCCCCGCACCGACCCGCGCGACACGGTCCTGCCCGCCAAGCCGAAGCCCGCCCCGACGGTCACCGTGACGGTCACCCCGTCCCCGGGCGGCGAGCAGCCGCAGGGCGAGCAGGACGAGCGGATGAACGCCCAGCCCGGCGTGACCCCCCGCACCGACGAGCAGGAGCAGGAGTAGTCCCATGCGCTTCAACCGGATCCTGCTCTCCAGCACCCTGGTCGTCGTCGCCCTCGTCGTCCAGGTCTCCGTCCTCGCCCGCCTCCACCTGCCCGGCGCCGTCCCCGACCTGGTCCTGCTGACCGTCCTCAGCCTGTCCATGGTGTACGGGCACGTCAGCGGCGCCCTCATCGGCTTCGCCGCCGGCCTCCTCGCCGACCTCGCCCCGCCCGCCGACCACGCCGTCGGCCGCTACGCCCTGGTCCTGTGCGTCATCGGCTACGTCGCGGGGCTCACCAGGCCGGAGACCGGCCAGCCCCGGTCCGCGGCCGGCCCGATGGTCATGGTCGTCGCCGCCGCCATCGGCTCCACGCTGCTGTACGCGGGCGTCGGCGCCCTCGTCGGCGACACCGGGGCCCGCCACGTCGGCCTCGCCTCGCTGATCCTCACCGCCGTCGTCTACGACCTGCTGCTCGCGCCGTTCACCGTGCCGTGGATCATGGCGCTGGCCCGGCGGGCCGACAACGACCCGCTCGCCGAGCCCGCCACCGCCGGCGGCGACGTCACCGCGAGCTGGACGGCCGGCGGCACCGGTCTGCGCGTCGGTGAACGGCGCGGCGGGCTGCGCGCCCGGGCCGCCCGCGGCAGGGCCGCCCGCGCCGCCCGCATCAAGGGGGTCAAGCGCCTGTGAGGCCGGCCCGACCGCGACGAGAGCGGCACGCGACACGAACGAACCGAGACGTCCGGGGGAGGGAGTCTTGAGCAACATTCCCGAGACGGGCCGGACCCCGCGGGTCCAGATCCGCCTCATCGTCATCCAGGTCCTCGTCTTCTCCCTGCTCCTCACCCTCCTCGGCCGCCTGTGGTACCTCCAGATCCGCAACGGCGAGGAGTACACCAACGAGGCGAAGAACAACCACGTCCAGCAGGTCGTCCAGCCCGCCGTGCGCGGCACCATCCTCGACGCCCGCGGCGTGCCCCTCGCCGACAACGAGACCCGCCTGGTCGTCTCGGCCTCCCGCACCAAGCTCATGCGCATGGAGGACCGCGGCAAGGGCGTCCTCACCCGCCTCGCCGGCGTCCTCGGCATGACGCCCAAGGAGGTCATGGACAAGGTCCGCCTCTGCGACGCCAAGACCCCGCAGCCCTGCTGGAACGGCTCCCCCTACCAGCCGATCCCCATCACCGACGAGGCGACCACGCAGCAGGCCCTGCAGATCCGCGAACGCGCCGAGGACTTCCCCGGCATCACCGCCGAGCCCACCGCCGTACGCCGCTACCCGGCCCCCGGCAAGGCCCGCACCGCGCAGGTCCTCGGCTACCTCTCGCCCGTCACCGACGAGGAGATCGAGAAGGCCAAGGACACCGACTCGCCGTTCCTCCGCTCCGACCAGGTCGGCCGCTCCGGCATCGAGCGCACCTACGACAAGTACCTGCGCGGCAAGGCCGGCGTCACCCGCTACGAGGTCGACAACCTCGGCCGCGTCCTCGGCCAGGCGGAGAACGACCCGGCGGTCCCCGGCTCCACCCTCGTCACCTCCATCGACGCCCGCGTCCAGGCCGTCGCCGAGTACGAGCTCCACCAGGCGATGAAGAACGTCCGCAAGGAGACCGACAGGGTCACCGGCCGCCCCTACAAGGCGGACGCGGGCGCCGTCGTCGTCATGGAGTCCAAGACCGGCCGCGTCGTCGCGATGGCCTCCCAGCCCGACTACGACCCCAACGCCTGGGTCGGCGGCATCTCCGGCACCGAGTACGCCAGGCTCACCAGCAAGAACTCCAACTACCCGCTGCTCAACCGGGCCATCCAGGGCCAGTCGCCCGCCGGCTCCGTCTTCAAGGTCGTGTCGGCGAGCGCGGCCGTGCGGGCCGGCTACCCCTTCGACAACCGCTACAACTGCAGCAGCTCCTACAGCCTCGGCGGCCGGAGCTTCGCGAACTTCGAGTCCAAGGGGCACGGCCCGATCACCCTCGGGGACGCCCTCAAGTACTCCTGCAACACCGTCTTCTACGCCCTCGGCCACAAGGAGTGGCAGCGCGACGGCGGCCTCAAGCCGAACAAGAACGCCCACGACTGGTTCTACCGGACCGCCCACGACTTCGGCTTCGGCTCCGAGACCGGCATCGACCTGCCGAACGAGGTCAGCGGACGCATCCCCGACCGCCAGTGGAAGCAGAGGTTCTGGGAGGCCAACAAGGACTCCTGGTGCAAGCAGGGCAAGAAGGGCGGCACCTACGTCGAGCAGATCGCCTACGAGAACTGTCTCGAAGGCAACCAGCTGAAGGCGTTCGACAGCATCAACTTCGCCATCGGCCAGGGCGACGTCCTCATCACGCCCGTCCAGCTCGCCACCGCCTACGCCGCCATCAGCAACGGCGGCACCCTCTTCGCGCCCACCATCGGCAAGGCCCTGATCAGCCCCGACGGCAAGAAGGTCCAGGAGATCAAGCCCAAGTCCCGCGGCAGGCTGCCGGTCGACGCCGAGACCATCAGCGACCTCGACAAGGGCCTGCGCTCCGTCGTCGAGCCCGGCGGCACCGCCGCCTGGCGGTTCGGCGGCTGGCCGCAGGACAAGATCCCGATGCGGGCCAAGACCGGCACCGCCCAGGTGTACGGCAAGCAGACCACCTCGTGGTTCGCCACCTACACCGACGACTACACGATCGTCATGACGATCTCCCAGGGCGGCACCGGCTCCGGCGCCTCCGGCCCCGCGGTCCGCAACATCTACGACGCCCTCTACGGCCTCGACGACGAGGGCAACCAGGACCTCAAGCGGGCCCTCCTGCCCAAGCCGCAGAAGGACCTGCCGAAGATCCAGCCCGACGGCACCATCGAGGCGCCCACCGTCAAGCCGTACGACCCCGAAGCGCAGAAGCCCAAGAAGGGCGACGGACAGGACGGCGGACAACAGGGCCTGGCCGGCCCGCCGCCGGTCTGGAGGGACTGACCGACCACCATGCCCGGAACCAACGCCTTCTCCGTCCCCCGGTACGCCCCCGAGCCCGGCGGCCTGTGGGCCAGGCTCACCGCCCGCGACTCCCTGGTGCGCCGCCTCGACTGGCCGCTGCTGTTCTCGGCGCTGGCCCTCTCCCTCGTCGGCGCGCTCCTCGTGTGGTCGGCCACCCGCAACCGCACCGAGCTCACCCAGGGCGACCCGTACTCGTTCCTCTTCAAGCACCTGCTGAACACGAGCATCGGCATCGCCCTGATGGTCGGCACGATCTGGCTGGGCCACCGCACCCTGCGCGGCGCTGTGCCCTTCCTGTACGGCCTCTCCGTCGTGCTCGTGCTGCTCGTCCTCACCCCGCTGGGCGCCACCATCAACGGCGCCCACGCGTGGATCGTCCTCGGCGGCGGCTTCTCCCTCCAGCCATCCGAGTTCGTGAAGGTCACGATCATCCTCGGCATGGCGATGCTGCTCGCGGCACGCGTCGACGCCGGGGACCAACTCCACCCCGACCACCGCACCGTCGCCAAGTCGCTGGTCCTCGCGGTCCTCCCCATGGCGATCGTCATGCTGATGCCGGACCTCGGCTCCGTGATGGTCATGGTCGTGATCGTCCTCGGCGTGCTCCTCGCCTCCGGCGCCTCCAACCGGTGGATCTTCGGCCTGATCGGCGCCGGTGTCACCGGCGCGGTCCTCGTCGCCGTGCTCGGCGTCCTCGACGAGTACCAGATCAACCGCTTCGCCGCGTTCGCCAACCCCGAACTCGACCCCGCCGGTGTCGGCTACAACACCAACCAGGCCCGCATCGCCATCGGCTCCGGCGGCCTGTACGGCGCGGGACTCTTCAACGGCCACCAGACGACCGGCCAGTTCGTCCCCGAGCAGCAGACCGACTTCATCTTCACCGTCGCAGGCGAGGAGCTCGGCTTCCTCGGCGCCGGCACGATCATCGCCCTGCTCGGCCTCGTCATGTGGCGCGCCTGCCGCATCGCCCGCGAGACGACCGAGCTGTACGGCACGATCGTCGCCGCCGGCATCATCGCCTGGTTCGCCTTCCAGTCCTTCGAGAACATCGGCATGACCCTCGGCATCATGCCCGTCGCCGGCCTGCCCCTGCCGTTCGTCTCCTACGGCGGCTCGTCCATGTTCGCCGTGTGGATCGCCGTCGGCCTGCTCCAGTCCATCCGCTCCCAACGGCCCATGACGGCATAGGCGCACCCGGGCGCAACGGTCCAACGGCGCGTTGGACTACATTCGGTACATGGCGGAGACAAAACGCGAAATCGAGCGAAAGTACGAAGCCACCACCGACACGAGGGTGCCGGACCTCACCCGGGTCCGCGGGGTGTCCCGCGTCGTCGACGCGGGCACCGCGGACCTCGACGCCGTCTACTACGACACCCCCGGCCTGCGCCTCGCCGCGCACTCCATCACCCTGCGCCGCCGCACCGGCGGCGGCGACGCGGGCTGGCACCTCAAACTGCCCGTCGCCCCCGGGGTCCGCGACGAGATCGGCGCGCCCCTCGACGACGACGTGCCGCCGTCCCTCGCCGCGCTCGTCCGCGCCCGCACCCGCGGCGACGCCCTCGCCCCCGTCGTACGGCTGCGCTCCTCCCGCGACGTGCGCCACCTCCTCGACGGGGACGGCGGCCTCCTCGCCGAACTGAGCACCGACACCGTTCACGCCGAACGCCTCACCGGGGGCGGCGGCACCGCGCGGTGGACCGAGATCGAGGTGGAACTCGCGGACGGCGGCGACCCGGCGCTGCTGGACGCCGTCGGCAAGCGGCTCCGCAAGGCCGGCATCCGCCCCGCCGCGTCCCCCTCCAAGCTCGCCCGGGCCCTGGAGGAGACCGGCACCCCACCCCGTGCGGCCCGGCCCCCCGCGCCGGACGGCACGGCCGGCGACCACGTCCTGGCCTACCTCCGCGCCCAGGTCGACGCCCTCCTCGACCACGACGCCGGCCTGCGCCGCGACCGGCCCGACGCCGTCCACCAGATGCGCGTCGCCACCCGCCGCCTGCGCAGCGCCCTCCGCAGCCACCGCGCGGTCCTCGACCGGGAGGCCACCGCCCCCCTCGCCGCCGAGCTGAAGTGGCTCGCCGCCGAACTGGGCGTCGACCGCGACCGGGAGGTGCTCGACGCGCGCCTGCTCGCGGCCCTCGACACGGTCCCGCGCACCCTCCAGCTCGGCCCGGTGCGCGGTCGCCTCCGCCGCTGGTCCGCCGCCCGCGAGGCCGGCTCGCGCGGCCGCCTCCTGGAGATCCTCGACGGCGACCGCTACCTGGCCCTCCTCGACGCCCTGGACACCCTCCTCGCCGACCCGCCGCTGCGCCCCGCCGCGGCGAAGGCCCCGGAGAAGGTGTTGGCCAAGGCGATCGGGAAGGACTACGCGCGCGTGGCGGCCCGTCTCGAACGCGCCCTGGCGCTCGACCCCGGCCCCGAGCGGGACACGGCCCTCCACGAGGCGCGGAAGGCCGCCAAGCGCGCCCGGTACTCCGCCGAGCCGGCCGCCCCCGTCCTCGGCAGGCCCGCGCGGCGCCTCGCCAAGGGGATGAAGGCGGTCCAGCGGCTCCTCGGTGACCACCAGGACAGCGTCGTCGCCCGCGAAGCCCTCCGGAACCTCGCCGTCCAGGCGAACGGCGCGGGGGAGTCGTCCTTCACCTGGGGCCTCCTCTACGCCCGGGAGGAGGCCGCGGCAGCGGCCAGGGAGCGGGAGCTGCCGGAGGCGTGGGCGAAGGTGTCGCTCCGGGGTCTGGACGGCTGAGCCGTTCGCCGTACCGGGGGGCGGCCCCGGGCGCGTTACGCTTGAGGGCCGCCCCCGTCAGCTCACGAAGGTTCCCCGAAATGCCTGAGTCGGTCTTCCCACAGCTCGAAGCTCTGCTCCCGCATGTGCAGAAGCCGATCCAGTACGTCGGAGGCGAGCTCAACTCCACGGTCAAGCCGTGGGAGAGCTGCGACGTCCGCTGGGCGCTCATGTACCCCGACGCGTACGAGGTCGGTCTTCCCAACCAGGGCGTCATGATCCTCTACGAGGTGCTGAACGAGCGCGAGGGCGTCCTCGCCGAGCGCACGTACAGCGTGTGGCCCGACCTGGAGAAGCTGATGCGCGAGCACGGCGTGCCGCAGTTCACGGTGGACAGCCACCGCCCGGTCGGCGCGTTCGACGTCTTCGGCCTGAGCTTCTCCACCGAGCTGGGCTACACCAACATGCTCACCGCGCTCGACCTGGCGGGCATCCCGCTGGAGGCGCGCGAGCGCACGCTCGACGACCCGATCGTCCTCGCCGGCGGCCACGCCGCGTTCAACCCCGAGCCGATCGCTGACTTCATCGACGCCGCGGTGATCGGCGACGGCGAGCAGGCCGTCCTGGAGATCACCGACATCATCCGCGCGTGGAAGGCCGAGGGCCGCCCCGGCGGCCGTGAGGAAGTCCTCTTCCGCATGGCGCGGACCGGCGGCGTGTACATCCCGCGCTTCTACGACGTGGAGTACCTGTCGGACGGCCGCATCGGCCGCGTCGTGCCCAACCGGTCCGGGGTGCCGTGGCGCGTGTCGAAGCACACGGTCATGGACCTCGACGAGTGGCCGTACCCGAAGCAGCCGCTCGTCCCGCTCGCCGAGACGGTCCACGAGCGGATGTCCGTCGAGATCTTCCGCGGCTGCACCCGCGGCTGCCGTTTCTGCCAGGCCGGCATGATCACGCGCCCCGTGCGGGAGCGAAGCATCACCGGCATCGGCGAGATGGTCGACAAGGGCCTCAAGGCGACCGGCTTCGAGGAGGTCGGCCTGCTCTCCCTGTCCTCCGCGGACCACTCCGAGATCGGCGACGTCGCCAAGGGCCTCGCGGACCGCTACGAGGACGACAAGATCGGCCTGTCGCTCCCCTCGACCCGTGTCGACGCGTTCAACGTCGACCTGGCCAACGAGCTGACGCGCAACGGCCGCCGGTCCGGTCTCACCTTCGCCCCCGAGGGCGGCTCCGAGCGCCTGCGCAAGGTCATCAACAAGATGGTCTCGGAGGAGGACCTGATCCGCACGGTCGCCACGGCGTACGGCAACGGCTGGCGCCAGGTGAAGCTGTACTTCATGTGCGGCCTCCCCACGGAGACCGACGACGACGTCCTCCAGATCGCCGACATGGCGGCGAACGTCATCGCCAAGGGCCGCGAGGTGTCGAGGTCCAACGACATCCGCTGCACGGTCTCCATCGGCGGTTTCGTGCCCAAGCCGCACACGCCGTTCCAGTGGGCGCCGCAGCTCTCCGCCGAGGAGACCGACGCCCGCCTGGAGAAGCTCCGCGACAAGATCCGCGGCGACAAGAAGTACGGCCGCTCGATCGGCTTCCGCTACCACGACGGCAAGCCGGGCATCGTCGAGGGCCTCCTGTCGCGCGGCGACCGGCGCGTCGGCGCCGTCATCCGCGCCGTGTTCGAGGACGGCGGCCGCTTCGACGGCTGGCGCGAGCACTTCTCGTACGACCGCTGGATGGAGTGCGCCGAGAAGACGCTGCCGCAGTACGGCGTCGACGTCGACTGGTACACGACGCGCGAGCGCACCTACGAGGAGGTCCTGCCCTGGGACCACCTGGACTCCGGCCTGGACAAGGACTGGCTGTGGGAGGACTGGCAGGACGCCCTCGACGAGACCGAGGTCGAGGACTGCCGCTGGACGCCCTGCTTCGACTGCGGCGTCTGCCCCCAGATGGACACCCACATCCAGATCGGCCCGACCGGCAAGAAGCTGCTTCCGCTCACGGTCGTCAAGTAGCCGCCGACGAGGCGTGACGCCCTGACAACGGCCCGTCCCGGGGGAGACCCCGGGGCGGGCCGTCGCGTTACGGGGGCGGGGACCGGGGAGCGCCCGCCGTGGCGCGGACCGGGGGCCGCCCGGCGACGGCCGTCAGACCGCCCGTCCGGACCGCCGCCCCGCCTGTCGGCCCGGGCCGTGCGCCCCGCCCGTGCGCCCCGCCCGTGAGCCCGGACCGTCGGCCCGGGCCGTGCGTCCTGTCCGACCGTCCTGACCCGTCGGTGCGGACCGTACGTCCCGCCCATCCGCCCGGGCCGTCGTCCCGCCCGGTGTGCGAGGGGTCCCGCCGCACGGTTCCGCGCCCCCCGGGCCGTTTCCTCCCCGTGTCCCCGCCCTCCCGGGGGTGGCGCCGCGCGCCGGCCGGTGCGGGCCCCGCCGCGCGACCCGTGGGAGAGGGGCGCGTTCCTGCGCGTACCCTGGGTAGGACGACGACTGCTCCCGGCGCGGCGCCCGCCCCCGAGGTCTCCCCGCACCAGCGGGGGTGATCCGGGCGGGTCCCCCGGGACGTCCACCGCATCCGGTGGGCGGCGCGCCACCGCGCCGCCCCGCACCGAGGAGAAGAACCACTGGGCAAGCGACAGCCCGAAGGCCCGCCGCCCGCACCGGCGGTGCAGCGCATCCGACTGCGCTACACCAAGCGCGGCCGCCTCCGGTTCACCAGCCATCGAGACTTCCAGCGCGCGTTCGAGCGCGCGCTGCGCCGCGCCGAGGTGCCCATGGCGTACTCGGCCGGTTTCACGCCCCACCCCAAGGTGTCGTACGCGAACGCCGCGCCGACCGGTACGGCCTCCGAGGCCGAGTACCTGGAGATCGCGCTCACCGAGCCGCGCGACCCCGCGAAGCTGCGGGAGCTGCTCGACGAGTCCCTCCCCGGCGGCCTCGACATCGTCGACGCCGTCGAGGCCCGCACCTCCGGCCTCGCCGACCGGCTCACCGCCTCCGTGTGGGAGCTGCGGCTCGACGGGGTCGACCCGGCCGACGCCGAGCGGGCCGTCGCCGCGTTCCTCGCGGCGGACACCGTGGACGTGCAGCGCATGACCAAGAACGGCCTGCGCACCTTCGACGCCCGCGCCGCCGTGGCGGGGCTCGAAACCGTTCCCGCTTCGGCTGATAGGCCGCTGGACGGCCCCTGTGCGATACTGCGGCTGGTTGTTCGGCACGTGACACCTGCCGTTCGACCCGACGACGTCCTGTCCGGTCTCCGAGCTGTGGCCGACCTGGCGCCGCCGGTCCCCGCAGCGGTGACCAGGCTGGCGCAGGGGCTCTTCGACGAGGAGTCCGGCACGGTGACCGACCCGCTCGCGCCCGACCGCGAGGCAGTCACGGCCGCCCCTTCCAAGGCCGCCGGACCCGCCGCCGCGACGGCGCCGGAAGGTGCAGGTTCCGCGTAGGAGCGTTCGTCGAAGCGCGGCCCTGGCACTCGGAGCCACCTGGGTCGGGTCGCGTACAGACACAGGAGACTTTCGCCAGGCCGTACGCAGAAGGCGTACGGAACCGGCGAGCCAGACATAACAGCTCCCGTGCGGCGCCCGCGCCCCGGACGGCGGCCACCGCGCATCACGCGGTGCCGCGGCCGGACCGGACACAGGCGCGGCGCCCGGGAGCGTGACGGGAGAACCGCCCGCATGCTCGAGTCGAACGAAACCGGCACCGCCGGTATCAACGAGGACAACAACACACCCAGCGACACGCTGCCGCCGCGCCGCAGGCGCCGCGCCGCGTCGCGCCCCGCGGGTCCGCCGGTCACGGCGGACACCGCCCCCGAGACCGTCGTGACCACGGTCGCTCCGGCCGCCGAGGCCGCCGCGTCCGACACGCCCGCCGCTTCCGGGGACGCGCCCGAGGCCGCCGCACCGGCGCGCCCGCGTCGTCGTGCGACCCGCAAGGCCACTGCGCCCGCGGCCGAGGCGTCGCAGGCCGCGGAGGTCGTCGAGGCCCCCGCCGCGCCCGTCGAGGCCCCCGCGCCTGCCGCCGAGGAGCCGGTCGCCCCGGCTCGTACGCGTCGTCGTGCGACCCGCAAGGCCACTGCGCCCGCGGCCGAGGCGCCGCAGGCCGCAGAGGTCGTCGAGACCCCTGCCGCGCCTGCCGAGGCCCCCGCGCCCGTCGAGAGCCCTGCTGCCGAGGTTCCCGCCGCCGAGGAGCCGGCCGCCCCGGCTCGTACGCGCCGCCGTGCGACCCGCAAGGCGACCGCGCCCGCCGTCGAGGCGTCGCAGGCCGCGGAGGCCACCGAGGCTCCTGCCGCGCCCGTCGAGGCCCCCGCGCCCGTCGAAGCGCCCGCGCCCGCCGCCGAGGAGCCGGCTGCTCCGGCTCGTACGCGCCGCCGTGCCACCCGCAAGGCCACTGCGCCGGTCACGCGGCCGGAGCCCGTGCCCGCCGAGGAGACCGAGACCGAGGCCGAGGTGGGCGAGAGCCTGCCCGCCGCCACCGTCGCGCAGATCACCACCGAGGAACCCGGTCGGGTCGCCGCCGCCGAGCAGGCCGCCTCCCGGGGCCGTACGCGCCGCCGCGCGACCTCCCCGCAGTTCACCGCCGAGGCCCCGCAGGGCCCCGAGCGCGGCCGCCGCCCGGCGCGCCCCGCCGTGCCGGTGTTCCAGGCCCCGGTCTTCACCGAGCCGATGTTCCAGACCCCGGAGACCGCCGCCGCGGCAGCCGCGGCCGCCGCCGCCGAGGCCGCGGAAGCCGCCGCCGAGGCGGAGGAGGAGACGGCCGAGGCCGTCGAGCCCGCCGCCGAGCGCGCCGAGACCGGTGGCCGCCGTCGCCGTCGCCGCCGCGGCGAGCCCGCCGAGGCCGTACGCCCCGCCGAGCCCGCTCCCGTGGAGGAGGCCGAGCCCGAGGCCGCCGAGGAGGAGCCCGAGGAGGCCGCCGCCGAGGGCGACGAGCAGGACGAGTTCGAGGAGCGCCCGTCGCGCCGCCGCCGCCGGGGCGGCCGCCGTCGCCGCCGCGGCGAGTCCGCCGACGCGGACGACCACGACGAGACCGCCGAGGCCGCCGAGGAGGAGGACGACGAGGACGACCGCGACGAGTCCGCCGAGACCGACGCCGAGTACGAGTCCGAGTCCGAGGGCGACGCCACCCCGTCCGCCGCCGGTACGAGCAGCTCGCGCCGCCGTCGCCGCCGTCGCCGCCGCAGCGGTGAGCCCGCCGCGGAGGCCGAGGCGGCCACCGAGGAGGACGGCGTCCGCACGGTCGTCAAGGTCCGCGAGCCGCGCCCCAAGGCCGAGCCGTCCGACGAGGTGCAGTCCATCAAGGGCTCCACGCGCCTGGAGGCGAAGAAGCAGCGCCGCCGCGAAGGCCGCGAGCAGGGCCGCCGCCGCGTCCCGATCATCACCGAGGCCGAGTTCCTCGCCCGCCGCGAGGCCGTCGAGCGGGTCATGGTCGTCCGCCAGCACGGCGACCGCACGCAGATCGGCGTCCTCGAGGACAACGTGCTCGTCGAGCACTACGTCAACAAGGAGCAGGCGACCTCGTACGTCGGCAACGTCTACCTGGGCAAGGTCCAGAACGTGCTGCCGTCCATGGAGGCCGCGTTCGTCGACATCGGCAAGGGCCGCAACGCCGTCCTGTACGCCGGCGAGGTCAACTTCGAGGCGCTCGGCATGGCCAACGGGCCGCGCCGCATCGAGACCGCGCTCAAGTCCGGCCAGTCCGTCCTCGTCCAGGTGACGAAGGACCCCATCGGCCACAAGGGCGCCCGCCTCACCAGCCAGGTCTCCCTGCCCGGCCGGTACCTGGTGTACGTGCCCGAGGGCTCGATGACCGGCATCAGCCGCAAGCTGCCCGACACCGAGCGGGCCCGGCTGAAGACCATCCTCAAGAAGATCGTCCCCGAGGACGCGGGCGTCATCGTGCGCACCGCCGCCGAGGGCGCCAGCGAGGACGAGCTGCGCCGCGACGTCGAGCGGCTCCAGGCGCAGTGGGAGGAGATCCAGCAGAAGGCGAAGGGCGGCAACGCCCCGACGCTCCTGTACGGCGAGCCGGACATGACCGTCCGCGTCGTCCGCGACATCTTCAACGAGGACTTCTCGAAGGTCATCGTCAGCGGCGACGAGGCGTGGGAGACCATCCACGGCTACGTGTCGCACGTCGCGCCCGACCTGGCGGACCGGCTGCAGCGCTGGACCTCCGAGGTCGACGTCTTCGCGACGTACCGGATCGACGAGCAGCTGATGAAGGCGCTCGACCGGAAGGTGTGGCTGCCGTCCGGCGGCTCGCTGGTGATCGACAAGACCGAGGCGATGGTCGTGATCGATGTCAACACCGGCAAGTTCACCGGCCAGGGCGGCAACCTGGAGGAGACCGTCACCAGGAACAACCTGGAGGCGGCCGAGGAGATCGTCCGGCAGCTGCGCCTGCGCGACCTGGGCGGCATCGTCGTCATCGACTTCATCGACATGGTGCTGGAGTCCAACCGGGACCTGGTGCTGCGGCGCCTGCTGGAGTGCCTGGGCCGGGACCGGACGAAGCACCAGGTGGCCGAGGTCACGTCGCTGGGCCTGGTCCAGATGACCCGCAAGCGGGTCGGCCAGGGACTGCTGGAGTCGTTCTCCGAGACCTGCGTCCACTGCAACGGCCGCGGCGTCATCGTCCACATGGAGCAGCCCGGCACCGCGGGCGGCGGTGGCGGCAAGCGGTCCCGCAAGCGCGGTCGCGGCGGCGCCGAGCAGCACGAGCACGTCGAGCAGCCGCACGAGTACGTCGAGCCCGCCGAGGCCGCCGAGGCGCCCGCCGCCGTCGAGGCCCCGCAGGCCGAGGCGCCCGCCCCGGCCGCCGAGCCGGAGCCGGCGTTCGCCCCGGACGAGGAGCTGTACTCCAGCGCCGCCGAGGCCGAGGCCGCCGCGGCCCGCGGCCGTACGCGCCGCCGTGCGAGCCGCAGGGCGTCCGCCCCGGCCGGCGCGCCGCGCGCCGCGGAGACCGCGCCGGTCGTGGAGGCCCCGGTGACCCCGGTCGCCGAGCCCGCGACGGTGACGGAGCCGGAGGTGGCCGCCCCGGCCGCCGAGCCGGAGCCGGCCGCCGTCACGCCGGAGACCGCCGAGGTCACCGAGGCCGCGCCCGAGGCGCCCGCCGAGGCCGCGCCGCAGGGCCGTACGCGCCGCCGTGCCACCCGCAAGGCGACCGCGCCGGCCGGATCGCCGAAGGCCGCCGAGGCCGCCGTCGTCGTGGCCCCCGCAGCCCCCGAGGCACCGGCCGCTCCCGAGGCGCCGGTCGCTCCCGAGGCGCCGGTGGCCGAGGAGCCGGCCGTCGAGGCGCCCGCGCCCGCGGCGGCCCCGCCGCGGGCACGCCGCCGGGTGGTCCGCAAGGTCACCGCTCCCGCCGGTTCGCCGTCGGGCGCGCAGGAGGCCGCGATCGTCGTCGTGAGCAGCCCGTCGGCCCCGGCGGAGCCCGCTCCGGCGGAGGCGGAAGCGGAGCCCGCCGAGGCGGGGGCCGCCGCCGAGCCGGAGGCCCCGGCCGCCGAGAAGCCCGCCCGGAAGACCGCCGCCAAGAAGGCCACGGCCAAGAAGACCGCCGCCAAGAAGACGGCGGCCAAGAAGACCGCGGCGAAGAAGACGACCGCCAAGAAGGCCACGGCCACCAAGGCCACGGCCACCAAGGCCACGGCCACCAAGGCGGCGTCGAAGACGGCGAAGACGGCCAAGGCGGCGAAGACCGCCAAGTCGGCCAAGAAGACCGCTGCCGCCGAGCAGTCGTCGGAGCCTTCCGTGACGGTGGTCACGGAGGACTGAACGCTCGGTGGAGCGTGGCCGAAATGATCTGTGTCCCGCCTCGCATTCCTGCGGGGCGGGGCATGGATTTTGTTTCAGAATCGATGCTTCCGGCCCTTAACGGCCCGGAAATTGGCAGAGACATTCCTGATAATGTGACGCGGGTCGATGCCGTTCACCGTTCCCCACCGGAGCGTGCGGGCGGTGTGCGACTCGGTTCCGGGCCGGACCCGTCCCGGCCGTCATCGGTAGGGCGTCGGCATCGCGCCGGAGGGGTAGACGCGCGCTCACGACGAGACGTACGCACACCCCGGACCTCTGCCACATAGAGCTCTTGCGGTGTTCAAGGAGGACGTCCATGCCGAGCGTCAACGAGCAGCCCATCCCCGCTGCCCGCCCGGTCATCGGTGAAGAAGAGATCGAAGCCGCCGTACGCGTACTGCGCAGCGGCCGCGTCGTGCAGGGCCCGGAGGTGGCGGCCTTCGAGGAGGGCTTCGCCGACCTCGTCCAGGGCCGCCACTGCGTTGCCGTCAACTCCGGCACCTCGGCGCTGCACCTTCTCCTGATGGCCCTGAACGTCGGCCCGGGTGACGAGGTCATCGTGCCGTCGTTCTCCTTCGCGGCCTCCGCCAACGTGATCCGGCTGGTCGGCGCCGACGCCGTCTTCGTCGACATCGACCCGGACACCTTCTGCGTGGACCCGGCCGCCGTCGAGGCCGCCATCACCCCGCGCACGGTCGCGATCATGCCGGTGCACCTGTACGGCCACCCGGCCGCGATGGACGAGATCATGGCCATCGCCGACAAGCACAAGCTGGCCGTCGTCGAGGACGCCTGCCAGGCGCACGCCGCCGCCCTCCACGGCACCCCGGTCGGCGCGTTCGGCGTCGGCGGCACGTTCAGCTTCTACCCGACCAAGAACATGCACTCCCTCGAGGGCGGCATGGTCACGGTCGCGGACGCGGAGATCGCCCGCACCCTGCGCCTGCTGCGCAACCAGGGCATGGAACAGCGGTACGCCAACGAGATCGTCGGCGCCAACATGCGCATGACCGACGTCGCCGCCGCCGTGGGCCGCGTCCAGCTCGCGAAGCTGAACGGCTGGACCGAGCAGCGCATCGCCAACGCCGCGTACCTCTCCGAGCACATCACCGCGCCGAACGTGGTGACCCCGGTCGTCGCCGAGGGCGCGCGCCACATCTACCACCAGTACACGATCCGCGTCCTCGGCGACCGCGACGCCGCCATGGCGAAGCTCACCGAGGCCGGCGTCGGCAACGCCGTGTACTACCCGACGCCGATCCACCGCCTGAAGCCGTACTGGGAGCCGGACCAGAAGGCCGGCCGCCACTGGGACCTGCCGGAGACGGAGAAGGCGGCCGCCCAGGTCGTCTCCCTGCCCGTCCACCCGTCGCTGACCCGGAACGACCTGGAGCGGATCGTCACCGCCGTGAACGCGCTGGGGGAGGACCTGTGACCGCCACCACCGGAACGCTCCGGGCCGGCCTCGTCGGCCTCGGCTCCATGGGCCGCCACCACGCCCGCGTCCTCGCCGGGCTGGAGGGCGTCCAGCTCGTCGGCGTCGTCGACCCGATGGGCGACAAGAACGGCTGGGCGCAGGGCGCCCCCGTCCTCGCCACCGTCGAGGAACTGCTCGCCCTCGGCGTGGACTACGCCGTCGTCGCCTGCCCGACCGCCCTCCACGAGGAGGTCGGCCTGAAGCTGGCCGAGGCCGGCGTGTGCGCGCTCATCGAGAAGCCCGTCGCGGACACCGTCGACGGCGCCCGCCGCCTCGTCGAGGCGTTCGAGTCGCGCGGCCTGGTCGCCGGCGTCGGCCACATCGAGCGGTGCAACCCGGCGCTGCGCTCCCTGCGCGCCCGCCTGGAGGCCGGCGAGCTGGGCGACGTGTACCAGGTCGTCACGCGCCGCCAGGGCCCCTTCCCGCACCGCATCGCGGACGTCGGCGTCGTCAAGGACCTGGCCACCCACGACATCGACCTCACCGGCTGGGTCACCGGCCAGACGTACACGTCGATCGCCGCGCACACGGTGTCCAAGTCGGGCCGCCCGCACGAGGACATGGTGTCCGCCGTCGGCCAGCTCTCCGACGGGACGATGGTCAGCCACCTGGTCAACTGGCTGAGCCCGCTCAAGGAGCGCTTCACGTCCGTCACCGGTGAGCGCGGCTGCTTCATCGCCGACACCCTCACCGCCGACCTGACGTTCTACTCCAACGCCGCCGTCGCCACCGAGTGGGAGGCCCTGCGCGCCTTCCGCGGGGTCGCCGAGGGCGACATGGTCCGGTACGCGATCCCGAAGCGGGAGCCGCTCCTCGTGGAGCACGAGCTGTTCCGCGACGCGGTCCTCGGCAAGTCCGACGACATCTGCACGCTGCGGCAGGGCCTGCGGACCGTGGAGGTCGCCGCGGCCGTCCTGGAGTCCGCCGCGACCGGCGACACGATCCGTCTCGACGGCGCGGCAAAGGGGTAGGGGTAATCTCCCTTGACCAGACCTGATGTCACCGTCGTCGTGGCGGTCTACAACACGATGCCGTACCTGACGGAGTGTCTGAACTCGCTCGTCAAGCAGAGCATCGGCAGGGACCGCCTGGAGATCGTGGCCGTCGACGACGGTTCGACCGACGACAGCGGCCGGGAGCTCGACCGCTTCGCGGAGCGGTACCCCGGCGTCGTGAAGGTCATCCACCAGGCCAACTCCGGTGGCCCGGCCGCTCCCAGCAACCGGGCCCTGGAGGTGGCCACCGGCCGCTACGTGTACTTCGTCGGCTCCGACGACCGCCTCGGCCGGGAGGCACTGGAGCGCATGGTGAAGTGCGCCGACGAGCACGGCTCCGACGTCGTCGTCGGCAAGATGGTCGGCACCAACGGCCGGTACGTCCACCAGGCGCTCTACCAGCGGAACGACCCCGACGTCAGCCTGTACGACTCGGCGCTGCCGTTCACGCTCGCCAACACCAAGCTGTTCCGGCGGGACCTCGTCGAGCAGCACAAGCTGCGCTTCCCCGAGGACATGCCGGTCGGCTCCGACCAGCCGTTCACCATCGAGGCGTGCGTCCGCGCGAGGAAGATCTCCGTCCTCGCCGACTACACGTACTACTACGCGGTGAAGCGCGGCGACGCGTCCAACATCACCTACCGCGCCGACCACCTCTCCCGGCTGCGCTGCACCGCGCAGATCATGGAGCACACGGCGCGGCTCATCGAGGCCGGGCCGAAGCGCGACGCGGTCCTCAAGCGCCACTTCACGTGGGAGCTCGCCAAGCTCGTCCAGGGCGACTTCCCGTCCCTGGACCGCGCCACCCGGGTCGAGGTGTGCGCCGGCATCGCCGAACTGGCCGACGCGTACTTCACCGACGCGCTGCGCGACTCCATGGACGTCAGGCGGCGGGTGCGGATCGCCCTCGCCCAGCGCGGCGCCGTCGACCTGCTGGTCCGCGCCATCGAGGACGAGGCGGAGCACGGCGCCCCGCCGATGCTCCTGGAGGACGGCCGCGCGTACCTGCGCTACCCCGGCTTCCGCGACCCCGCCCTCGGCCTGCCCGACCGGCTGTTCGAGGTGGTCGGCGAGGCCGTGCCCGCGCAGCTCGCGGACGGCACGCGCCTGGTCTCGGCCGCGTGGGAGCAGGACGGCGACGACATGGCCGTCTCCCTCGCCGTCCGCGTCCCCGTCACCGGCGAGACCGGCACCGCGACCGTGCGCCTCGCCGACGGGGCCCTGCCGAAGAGCGCCGACAAGCCCGGTGGCCGCCGCGTCCCCGTCGGCACCGAACTGCCCCCCCTCGCGGGCGGGACCAGCCAGGAGGCGGCGGCGGACGGCACCGGGACCGTGCTGCTGACCCGCGTCCCGCTCCCGCCGATCCGGGCCAGGCTCGGCGTCCGCGCCTACCTGGATGTGGCAGGCTCGACGTACGAGATCCCCGTCAAGACACAGGGGGCGCCGCTGCCCCTGGCCCGGCGCTGGCGCGAGAAGGTCCCGTACCGGCTCTCCGCCACCGCCGACGCCAAGGGGCGGCTGGTCATCACCACGGCCCCGCTGTGGGAGCCCCCGCCCGGCGCCAGCCTGCGACTGCGCCGCGTCCTGTCCCGTGTGAAGAGGAAACTGACCCGATGAACATCTGTGTAGTCGCGCTCGGCAAGATCGGTCTGCCGCTCGCCGTGCAGTTCGCCGACAAGGGCCACAAGGTCATCGGCGCCGACGTCAACGAGAAGGTCGTGGAGCTGGTCAACGCCGGCACCGAGCCCTTCCCCGGCGAGCACGACCTGGACGTCAAGCTGAAGAAGGCCGTCGACGCCGGCCTGCTCACCGCCACCACGGACACCGCCGCCGCCGTCGCGCGGTCCGAGGCCGTCGTCGTGGTCGTCCCGCTGTTCGTGGACGCCGAGGGCACCCCCGACTTCGGCTGGATGGACTCCGCCACCCGGGCCATCGCCAAGGGCCTCAAGCCGGGCACCCTCGTCTCGTACGAGACGACCCTCCCCGTCGGCACCACCCGCACCCGCTGGGCGCCGATGCTGGAGCAGGGCTCCGGCCTCACCGCCGGCGAGGACTTCCACCTGGTCTTCTCCCCGGAGCGCGTCCTCACCGGCCGCGTCTTCGCCGACCTGCGCCGCTACCCGAAGCTCGTCGGCGGCATCGACGAGGCGTCCACCCGGCGCGGCGTCGAGTTCTACGAGCAGGTCCTCGACTTCGACGAGCGCGCCGACCTGCCGCGGCCGAACGGCGTGTGGGACCTCGGCACCGCCGAGGCGTCCGAGCTCGCCAAGCTCGCCGAGACCACGTACCGCGACGTCAACATCGGCCTGGCGAACCAGTTCGCCCGCTTCGCCGACAAGAACGACATCGACGTCAAGAAGGTCATCGAGGCCTGCAACTCCCAGCCCTACAGCCACATCCACCAGCCGGGCATCGCCGTCGGCGGCCACTGCATCCCGATCTACCCGCGGATGTACCTGTGGAACGACCCGGAGGCGACCGTCGTCCGCTCCGCGCGCGAGGCGAACGCCGCGATGCCGGAGTACGCCGTCGACCTGCTGGCCGCCGCCTACGGCGACCTGAAGGACGTGGGCGTGCTCGTGCTGGGCGCCGCCTACCGCGGCGGCGTCAAGGAGACCGCCTTCTCCGGCGTCTTCCCGACCGTCGAGGCGCTCAAGGCGCGCGGCGCCGTCCCGTACGTCTCCGACCCGATGTACACGGACGAGGAGCTGGCCGCCCACGGCCTCACCCCGCACCGGGGCGAGAAGGTCACCGCGGCGATCCTCCAGGCCGACCACGCCGAGTACCGCGAGCTGGCGGCCTCGGACCTGCCGGACGTGAAGGTCCTCGTCGACGGCCGCCGCACCACCGACCCGGCCCGCTGGGAGGGTGTCCGCCGCGTCGTCATCGGCGGCTGACACCCGCGCTCCACAGCCGCTGACACCCAGGCCCTGTCCCGCCCGTCCGGCGGGGCAGGGCCGACCTGCTGGAGGTTCCACGATGACCTGGTTGATCACCGGAGGCGCCGGTTTCATCGGCTCGCACGTGGTGCGGGCGATGACCGCGGCGGGAGAGCCCGTCGTCGTCGTCGACGACCTGACGTCGGGACGCGCCGACCGGCTGCCCGCCGGCGTCCCGCTGGAGAGCGGCTCGGTCCTCGACCGGGACTTCCTCGACCGCGTCCTGCGCGAGCACGCCGTCACCGGCATCGTGCACACCGCGGCGAAGAAGCAGGTCGCCGAGTCGGTGGCGAAGCCGCTCCTCTACTACCGGCAGAACGTGGAGGGCGTGCGCGTCCTCCTCGACGCCGCCGTCGCGGCCGGTGTCCGCCGGTTCCTGTTCTCCTCGTCGGCCGCCGTGTACGGGACGCCCGACGTGGACCTGGTCACCGAGAAGACCCCGTGCGCGCCGATCAACCCGTACGGCGAGACGAAGCTCGTGGGGGAGTGGATGACCGGCGCGGCCGGCCGGTCCCACGGCATGGCCACCGCCGCGCTGCGCTACTTCAACGTGGCGGGCGCGGCCACGCCCGAGCTGGCCGACAAGGGCGCGTACAACCTGGTGCCGATGGTCTTCGAGCGGCTCGCGGCCGGGCGGGCGCCGCTGGTCTTCGGCGACGACTACCCGACGCCGGACGGGACGTGCGTCCGCGACTACATCCACGTCGAGGACATCGCCTCCGCGCACCTCGCCGCGGCGCGCCGGCTCGTCGAGGACCCGCGGGCGGAGCTGGTGCTCAACGTGGGCCGCGGCGAGGGCGTGTCGGTCCGGGAGATGGTCCGCGTGATCCAGGAGGTCACCGGGTTCACGGACAGCGGCCTGGAGGTCGCCCCGCGACGCCCGGGCGACCCGGCGCGGGTGGTCGCGTCCGCGGACCTGATCCGCGAGGAACTGGGCTGGACGGCCCGCTACGGCATCCGCGAGATGGTCGAGTCGGCCTGGCGCGGCTGGTCCCTGCGCCACCCCGCCTGACCCGCCCCCGCCCACCGACCGGGACGCACGCCCCGGGCCCCCGGACGGAGCCCTCGGTACGGGCCCTCTGGACGGAGCCCGCGGGTACGGGTCCTCCCCCGTGGACGGAGCCCGCGGGGTGGAGGCTCCGGAGGGAGGCCCCGGGCGGGGCCCCTCCCGACGGAACCCCCGGGCGGGGCCCGGACGGTGCCCCCGGGAGGCGGCTCTCCCCGGACGGAGCCCTTGGCACGGGCCCCTGGACGGAGCCCGCAGGGTGGGGATCCCCCTGCACGGAGCCCGCGGGGTGGGGGTCCCCCCTGGACGGAGTCCTCGGGGAGCACCCCGCGGCGGCCCGGCTCAGGAGCCGGCCGGCTCCCAGGCGCCCAGGGCCAGCCCCGGCTCGGGCTTCTGGCGGGCCACCCAGAGCGCGCCGTCCGTGCCGATCGCGGCCATCACGACCCGCCCGGCCCCGTCCAGCGCCAGCGACGGCGCCCCCAGGCACGGGCTCCCGGTGAGCGTCCAGGTGGCCCCGGCCTCCTCGTTCCCCGTCGGGTACGCGGCGAGCGCCGGCCGCCCCGTCGCCCGGTCCCGGTGCGCCAGCACCGTGCAGTCGTGGCCGTCCACGTCGGTGCGCAGCACCGCCACCGGCCCGGTGCCGGTGCCCTCCCCCACCCGGGCCGGCTCCCCCTCGGCCGGGCGCCAGGCGCGCACCGTGCCGTCCTCGGCGTCGTGCCAGAAGTGGGTGAGCCCGCCGTCCTCGCCCGTCACCACGGACGTCAGCGAGTCGGGCGCGACGCGCAGCGGCACGTCGTCGGCGCGCGCGAAGGGAGCGCCGGGCTTCTCCCAGCTCCAGCGCTGCAGCACCTCCGACGTGGGCGCGAGGATCTCCAGGTGGCCGTCGCCGGCGAGGGCCGCGGACGCCGTGCCCACCACCCGCCTGCCCTTGATGTCCAGCCAGCCGTTCCAGGCGCCCGTCCTGGCCTGGTTGCGGACGGTCACCCCGCGGCCCGCGTTGCGGATGAAGACGTGGAGGGAGCCGTCGCCGTCCACGACGGCCGACGGGAGACCCATCTTCTCGGCCAGCGACGGGTCCGAGGGGTACGGGGACGCCAGCGACCGCCACTCGCGCAGCGGGCGGCCCGTCTGGTACTGGATGGCGTAGACGATCTCGTGGGCCGCCGCCCCGTCCGACAGCGGCCTGCGGCGCGTCCCCACCAGGTGGACGTAGCCGTCGGCGCCCTGGGCGACCGAGAAGTACGGCAGCAGGTCCGGCGCGGGGAGCGGCTCGGGGCCCTTCCAGGCGGGGCCGCCGGGGCGGGTCTCGGTCCAGCGCAGCACGTGGCCGTCCCCCGGGGCGTAGGCCGTGAGCCGGCCGTCCTTGCCGCGCACCAGCCAGCCGGTGGTCGCCGGCACCGAGGGGTCCAGGACCGGAAGGGGCGCTCTCCCGGCCGGTTCGGGCCGGCCGTCCCGGCGTTTGGCTTTCCGGCTGAACAAGACCGCCATGGTTGACGTCGACCTTTCCCTGTACCTGTACCGCGAGCGAGTGATTCTCTTCCGCAGGCGCGCGCGACCCTAGCATTCCGCACTCCGGGAGCCCCCCGTCACCGTCCGGGGGCGGTCGCCGAGCACTCCCCCTCCCGGCATACCATTGCGGTGCCCCTCGTCGGTCTGACCCAGAAGAAGAGTGCGCAGTGAAAGTCATCAGCATCGTCGGCGCCCGTCCCCAACTGGTGAAGCTCGCGCCCATCGCGGCCGCGTTCGCAGAGACGGAGCACGAGCACTTCATTGTGCACACCGGTCAGCACTACGACGCCGACCTCTCCGACGTCTTCTTCCAGGGCCTCGGCATCCCCGACCCGGACGTCCACCTCGGTGTCGGCTCCGGCAGCCACGGCGCGCAGACCGGCGCCGTCCTCTCCGCCCTCGACCCGGTCCTGGAGCGGGAGAAGCCCGACTGGGTCCTCGTCTACGGCGACACCAACTCCACCATCGCCGGCGCCCTGTCCGCGGTGAAGATGCACCTCCCCGTCGCGCACCTGGAGGCGGGCCTGCGCTCCTTCAACCGGCGCATGCCGGAGGAGCACAACCGCGTCCTCACCGACCACTGCGCCGACGTGCTGCTCGCCCCGACCGAGGAGGCCATGCGCCACCTCGCCGACGAGGGCCTGAAGGAGCGCGCCGTCCTCGCCGGCGACGTGATGGTCGACATCTGCCTGCGCATCCGCGACGCCGTCCTCGCCGGCGAGCACCCCGCGCCGGCCCTGCCCGAGGGCATCGACCCGGAGCAGCCGTTCCTGCTGGCCACGATCCACCGGCCGGACAACACCGACGACCCGGAGCGGCTCGCCGCGATCGTCGACTCGCTGGCCGCGCTGCCGCTGCCGGTCGCGCTGCTCGCCCACCCGCGCCTGGTCGCCCGCGCCAAGGAGCACGGCATCGAGCTGGCGAAGGGCTCCGTCCGCGTCGGCCGCCCCCTGCCGTACGCCGGCCTGGTCGCCGCCGTGCTGGCGTCGTCGGGCGTGGTCACCGACTCCGGCGGCCTGCAGAAGGAGGCGTTCCTGCTGGAGCGCGTCACGACCACCATCCGCCCGGAGACCGAGTGGGTCGAGACGGTCGAGTCCGGCTGGAACGTCCTCGTCCCCGACCCGCACACGCTGTCCGCCGACACGTGGGCCGCCACGGTCACCCGCACCGCGCCCACCGCCGACAAGGGCACCCCGTACGGCGACGGACGCGCCGCGCACAACGTCGTCCGCATCCTGGAGGAACGGCTCACGCAGGCGGGCGGCGACGCCTGACGCCCCCGCGGACCGGGGCTCCCCGCGCGCCCGCCCCGGCCCGCCCGGCACCCCGGTCCGCCGACCCGCTCCGGCCCGGCCCGCAGCCTCTCCGCAGGCACCGCGGCCGGGTCGGGACGGCCGGCCGGCGGTGGCAAAGCCGGTGATAAAGTGGCGCGTCGCCGTGCAATCTCGTAAGGAAGTCGACATGAAGCAGGCAGCATCCAGGGATGCGGCCGTGGTCACGCCGTGGTATCCGACACGGGAGTTGCCTTTCCGGGGTTCCTTCGTCTACGACATGGTCGCCGCGACGGCGCCCGGTGTCGACAACCTCACCGTCTACCACGGCGACGCCTGGGTCACCGCCATGGACCCCCAGACGACGCGGGCCATCGAGGCGGCGGGCGCCAAGCTGCTGTCCCGCGCCGCCCACCGCGTGCCCACCGTCGGGGGCGCCGAACTCGTCCACTACCCCGTCACGATGCCGCGCGGCCAGCTCTACGGAGCCCAGGCCCGCAACCACGAGCGCCACCTCCGCAGCCTGCTCGGCGGGAAGCCGATCGACGCGCCGGTGGTCCACGCGCACGTCGGCCTCCCCAGCGGATGGGCCGCGCTCCACAACGCCCGTCCCGACGCCCGGGTCTTCGTCACCGAGCACGCGTCGTTCCTGGAGACCGTCCTCGAAGACCCCGACTCCGCGCAGATGTACGACGAGCTGATAGAGCGCGTCACGGGCTTCCTGGTCGTCGGCCAGCCCCTCACCGACGTGATCGGGAACAAGTTCCCGCACCACGTCGACAAGCTGATCCAGATCCCCAATCCGATCACCTTCGACTACCCGCGGCCCGAGCCCGTCAAGGACCTGCGCCGCTGGCTCTACCTCGGCGGGATACTGCAGCGCAAGGGCGTCAACCTGCTCGTCGAGGCGTTCGCCCGGTGCCACGCCGAGGACCCGACGCTGAGGCTCACGCTGGCGGGCGACGGCGACCAGCGCCTCCCGCTCCTGAAGCGCATCGAGGAGCTCGGCCTCAGCGACGTCGTGGACATGCTCGGCCCGATACCGCACGACCAGGCCCTCGAGGTGATGCGCAACCACGACCTGCTCGTCCACGCCAGCCGGTACGAGACGTTCGGCATGACCATCGTCGAGGGCATCGCCGCCGGCATGCCGGTCCTGGTGACCCGCTGCGGCGGCCCCGAGGAGACGCTCGCGGGCATCGAGGACGCCGCGGGCCAGTTCATCGACGTGGAGGAGAACCCGGAGTCGATCATCGAGGGCTTCCGGCGCCTGCGCGCGCGCTTCCTCGACGGCGACCTGGACCTCGAACGCGCCCAGGCGAAGCTGGCCGCGGCCTACAGCTTCGAGTCCGTGGCCCAGGCGCACTACCGTCTCTGGTTCCCCGACTCCCCGTGATGGAGTGACATGCAGGTTCTGTTCCTGGCCCTCGGCGGTGCGCGCAAGCGGACCGTCCTCGAAGAGTCCGCTGCCGTCGTCGCGGCCGGCGGCCGGGCCGTCGTCCTCGTCAGCCAGAAGCAGCCCTGGGCGTCCACGGCCTTCGCACCCGGTGTCGAGCTGGTGACGCTCTCCGAGCTGGAGGCGCGGCACCTGCCGCACCGCCTCGAACGCGCCGTCCTCTACAAGGGACCCCGGCGCGTCGCGGGCGCGGTCGGCCGGGGCCCCCTCGGCCCGAAGACGAAGAAGGCCCTCAAGGCGTACGAGAAGCGCGTCGCCGGCCGGGTGCACCGCCGCGTCTTCGTGCCGCTGCACCGCCGGGTGTGGCCCACCGCCGCGGCCCGCATGGTGCTCCGCTGCTTCGAAACCCACGGGGGCCCGGACCTCGTCGTGGTCAGCGACGCCCATTCGATCCGCAGGGCCGTGGAGATGATGGAGTCCTGGCACTCCGACGGCCGGAAGATCCCGCGCGTCTGCTACAGCGTCGACTCCGGGGCGCCGTCCTTCGTCGCCGACGCGTCGCCGAAGCGTCCAGCCGCTCGCTGACCTACCGAGGAAGACTGATGAAGAACCGTAGCGAACGGCGTCCCCGTGTGCTCTACCTGGCGTTCTACTTCCCGCCGTCGCGGGCGAGCGGCGTCTACCGGGCCCGGGCCACGGCCAACCACCTCGCGGAGAAGGGCTGGGACGTCACGGTCTGCGCCGCCCCGCTCGACTTCCTCCACAACGTGATCGGCTCGGTCGACGAGGGACTGTCGAAGACCGTGGACCCGAGCATCCGCGTCGAGCGGCCGTCGCTCAACCAGTACAGCTGGCAGAACGACCTCCGCCAGTACAGCTGGCTGCGCCGCAGCTTCCCGCTGATGGCCAAGCGCGTCTACGAGTTCAGCCAGACGAAGCTCTTCCCGGAGCGCTACTCGTCCTGGGCGTGGGCCTCCGTCACCCGCGCGCTGAAGCTGCACGCCAAGCAGCGCTTCGACGTGGTCATCGCCACCGGCAACCCGTTCGCCTCGTTCGGCGCCGCCTGGCTCTTCAACAGGCTCACGGGCGTCCCGTACGTGATGGACTACCGCGACTCGTGGACGCTGGACCTCTTCCACGACGAGCCGGCGTTCCCCGAGGGGCACATCGCCTGGGCGTGGGAGAAGCGCATGCTCGACAAGGCGTCGGCGGCCGTCTTCGTCAACGAGGCCCTGCGCGGCTGGCACGCCGAGCGCTACCCGGAGGTCGCCGACCGCATGATGGTCGTCCCCAACGGATGGGACGCGGACGTGCTGCCGAAGGCCGCGGAGAGCGCGGTCGCCGAGGCCGGGGCCAAGGCGGAAGCGGAGGCGGAGGCGGAGACCGCGGCGGGCGAGAAGGAGCGGGCCCCGCTCAAGTTCACGTACCTGGGCACCCTCACCGCCAAGCAGCCCGTGGAGGAGATGGCCGAGGCGTTCAAGATCGCACGCCGTCACCCGGACATGGCCGGTGCCGAGCTGCAGATCCACGGGCACCTGGGGTTCTTCAAGAACAGCCCCGGCGTCCTGAAGGCCCGTCTGGGCCTCCAGGACGGGCCGAGCCCCGAGGGCGTCGAGGACACCGGCCTGCGCTACTGCGGACCCGTCTCCAAGACGGAGGTCGGCAGGGTGTACGAGGAGTCGGACGTCCTGGTCTTCCTCGCGGGCGGCGGCAAGTACGTCACGTCCGGCAAGATCTTCGAGTACATGGCCTTCGGCCACCCGATCGTCTCCGTCCACCAGCCGGGCATCGCCGCGCAGGACGTCCTCGACGGATACCCGCTGTGGTTCAACGCCAACAGCCTGGACGTCGAGGAACTGGCCGCGTCGATGGTCGCCGCGGGCAAGGCGGCCCGTGACCTGACGCCGGAGCAGCGCGAGGCGGCGCGGCGGCACGCCGACACGTACACGCGTGAGGCGACGCTGATCCCGTTCGAGCGGCGGCTGCGGGAGATCGTGGGCCGCTGAGCCGCGTACCGCGCCAACGGGAAGGGCCCCGACCGGATCACCGGTCGGGGCCCTTCCCGTTCACGTCACTCCGTGTCGTACGCGGTGCGGTCCAGGCTCGTCGTCACCTTCAGGTGCGGGTGGGTCTTCGCCCACTTCCAGCCGGTCACCGTGGAGTTGATGTCGCTGACGAATACGGTGTCCACCTTGTCCAGGGCCAGCTCGGGCAGCACCCGCCGCTGGGTGATCCGGGCGAACAGCTGCGGCCGGACCTCCCGGTAGCCGCGGTTGAAGACCTTCTTGTGGAAGGCGTTGGCGACCTTCGTGTGGGCGCGCTGCACGGTCGCGACCGCCAGCTCGGGGCCGATCGCCTCACGGTTCTTCGCAGCGATCCGCCGGGCCCGCCGCAGGACGGCACGGGGCGCGCGGTAGACGAGGAACCGCTCGGCGCGCGGGATGCGCAGCTTCTTCTCGGCGTCCGCGACGCTGACGACGGGCACGCTCGGGTCGAGGGCCAGGCCCTCCCACAGGGCCGGCGGCTGGGCGGTGACGAGGGTGACCTCGGCGCCCTTCTCGACGAGGTGGTTGGCGAAGTCGACGACGCGGCGCGGCTTGGCGGGCGTCAGCGCCAGGACGACGGCGCGGCCGACCGGCTCCGCGCGGCGGGCGGGCGCGGCCCCTTCCGCGGCCTTCGCCCCGGTCTCCGCCCGGTCGCCGGCCGCGTCGTCCGCCCGCTCGTCCCCGGCACCGGCCTCGGGGGCCTGGGGTACGGGAGGCAGCGCCCCCCCGTACACCTCGACGAGCTGCTTGCCGACAGCCTCGCACCCGACGCGGCCCTCCAGGACCTCGCGGGCCGCCGGCAGGTCCAGCTCACCGGCGCGCTCGCGCAGCCGCCAGTACGCGTCGACGATGACCTGCGGGTCGTCGCTGACGTCCATGAGCGCACCGGCCGCCGTCTCGATGCCGGCCATCGTCTCCTCGGGGCCGCCGCTGCGGGTCACGAGCACGGGGAGCCCGGACGCGATCGCCTCGACGACCGTCATCCCGAAGGTCTCCCGCTTGCTGGCGTGCACGAGCAGGTCGTACTCGTGCATCAGCGCGCCCACGGCCTCCGGGGCGACCGGCGGCAGGATGCGGAAGCGGTCGCCCAGGCCCAGCTCGGCGCCGCGGGCGCGCAGCTCCTCCTCGACGGGGCCGTGCCCGACCATGGTGAGCGTGGCGCGCGGCTCCTCCGCGGCGACCAGCGCGAACGCCTCCAGCAGCTCCTTGACGCCCTTCGGTTCGAGGAGCCGGCCGAGGTACAGCCAGCGCAGCAGCTCGGGGGAGCGCTCCGGGCCCGGCGTGAAGCGGTCGAGGGAGATCGCGTTGGGCAGGACGCCGACCTTCTCCGCGTACTGCGGGAAGCGCTTCACGACCTGCTCGCGCAGCGCGGCGCTGACGCACATGAACGCGTCGGCGCGCTCCAGCACCTCCTCGTAGAGGCGGGCGGCGGGGGGCTGCGAGAGGACCCGGCCGAGGAAGGAGGAGTGCTCGGTCACCACGATGCGGGCGTCGGGGCGGGCGAGCCGGGTGGCCACGACACCGCCGTAGATGCCGGTGTGGGCGTGCACGACCGGGGCCTCGATCCGCCCGGTGGGCAGGACGCTCCGCACCGCCTCCACCTGCGTCTCGGCCCAGGGGGCGTAGTTCTTGCGGAGGAGGATCGGCACCGGGACGCGGACGACGGTCGCCTCGTCGGCGTCCAGCACGTGGCCGAGGGCGCCGCGCTCCCGCAGGCGTTCGGCGGTCACCCGGATCGCGTCGTGGAGCGGGGCGGACGCGCGGCCGGACCAGTCCTCGGTGTGGAAGACGGTGACGCGCTCGTAGTTCCCCGCGACGGCGGCGGTCGCCGCCTGCACGAACGATCCGGCATACGGGTTGTTCGGCGACGGGTACCAGGGGGTGACGACGGCCAGGTCGGAGGGGGCCACGGCGCGCCCGGCGCCGTGCGGCTCCAGCACCAGCGTGACACCGGGCCGGCGGCGCTTCACGATCCACGCGACGGGGAGCGCCTGGGCGTCGCCCGCGACGACGGTGTCCGCCTGGGCGAACGGGCCCGACTTGGCGGCGGCCAGCTTCTTGGCGGGACCCCAGGCCGTGCCGTCCTTGTCCGGGGTGAGGCTGACGACCTCGACGCCGTCCAGCCCGCCCAGCTCCTCCAGCGCCTCGCGCCACACGGGAGCGTCCAGCACGACCAGGGAGACCCGGGACCCCGAGGAGGCGAGCTCCTTCACCTGCTCGCGTGTCGCCCGTACTCGGTATGTGCCAAGCGCGAGATAGAGCACGTGGCTGTTCATCTGGATCCCTTCGCCCTTTCACCTGCACGCCGCGCACCCGTGCGGCGGAAGAGTCCCCACGGGGTTCGGTACGGAGATACAGCGCGGCGGCACCACCCTACCGAAGGCGGTACCCCCTCCCGGCACGCGGCCGGGGCCGCCGTCAGCCCTCGTCTTCGACGAGGACGCCGTCCTTCTCCCGGTACCGGGCACCGGTCTGCGGGCACTCCCACGCGCCCTCCTCGCCGGCCCGCTCGACCAGCCGGACGCCGGCCCTGCCGACCCAGCCGATCTGCCGCGCCGGGACCCCCACGACCAGCGCGAAGTCCGGCACGTCCCGCGTGACGACGGCACCCGCGGCGACCATCGCCCAGCGGCCGACGCGCACCGGCGCGACACACACGGAACGGGCACCCAGCGACGCGCCCTCGCCGACCTTGACGCCGACGGCCTCCCAGTCGCCGCCGCGCTTCAGCTTGCCCTCGGGGTCGACGGAGCGCGGGTTGTGGTCGTTGGTGAGCACGACGGCGGGGCCGACGAACACGCCGTCGCCCAGCTCGGCGGGCTCGTAGACGAGCGCGTAGTTCTGCAGCTTGACGTTGTCGCCGATCCTGACGCCCGTACCGACGTACGCGCCGCGCCCGATCACGCAGCCTTCCCCGAGCCGGGCGTTCTCACGGATCTGCGCGAGTTCCCAGACACTGCTCCCGGCCCCGATCTCGGCGGTCTCGTCGACCTGGGCGGTGGGCTGGACCCTGTAGTTCACTCTGCTGTCTCTTTCGGGGGACGGCGGAAGTCTTCGTCGCCAGAGCATACGCGGAGGGCCTTCCCGCCCCGCGCGCGGCGGGGTCAGGGGGAGTGCGGCCAGACGAGCATCAGGTACACGCCGTAGGCGGTGGACACACCGGCGGCCGTGCCGAGCAGCGTGTACATGGTGGACGGCCGCGCCGCCGCGAGGGCGCGCGCCGCGGGTATGAGCAGGGGGAACGCGGGCAGCAGGAAACGGGCCTTGGAGTGGAAGTACCCGGCGCCGCCCACGGCGATGAGCAGCAGCATCCCGGCGTAGACCAGCAGGACGGCGGGCTGCCGCTGCTGGACGCAGATGACGAACATCACCACGGCGGCCACGACGGTGGCGGCGCCGACCGCGGTGTTGAGGTTGAGCGGCAGCTTCAGGAAGACGTCCGCGAGGCGGTGCAGGGTGAAGACGCCGCCGTCGAAGGTGCTGCCCCACTTCTCCTGCACCTCGAAGTAGCCGCGCCAGTCGCCCGCGCGGTAGCCGACCCACCCGAACCAGGCGAACCACCCGAGCGGCGCGACGGCGACGGCGGTCAGCAGCGGCCCCGTACGGTCGGGGCGTTCCCCGTCCCCGGCGGAGGCGGAGGCGGAGCGGCGGCGGGAGGCGAACAGGGCCCACAGCGCGGCGAGGACGACCGCGGCGACGACGGCGGACCCGGAAGGCCGGGTGAGCCCGGCGAGCGACGCCAGCACCCCGGCGGAGACCCAGCGGTGGCGGAGGGCGGCGTACAGCGACCAGGCGCACAGGGCGGTGAAGAGGGGTTCGGTGTACGCCATGGACTCCACCATGGCGTGCGGGGCCACGCCCCACAGCACGGTGGCGACGACGGCCGCGCGACGGCCGGCCACGCGCTCCACGACAGCGTGGACGCCCCAGGCCGCGAGCAGCGCGGCGACGACGGCTATGCCCCAGGCCACGTGGGCGGCGGGCAGCGGCAGCAGCGCCGAGCCGCCGCGTATCAGCGCCGGGTAGAGCGGGAAGAACGCGTACTTGCACAAGGGGCCCTGGACGGTGCAGGAGTCCGTCATGGGCGCCGCGTAGCCGTGCTCCGCTATGTGGGTGTAGTACACGGCGTCGTACCTGCCGGTCAGCAGCAGGCCGAGGTCCGGGTCGTCGTCCCCGGCGCGCAGCGCCACGGCCGCCACGCCGAGGCAGCGTACGACCGCGTAGGCGAGAAGCGCCGGCCAGGCCCGGGCGGCGGCGGCCCGCAGCCGGCGCGGAAACGATTCGGTCGCCGGGGCGCGGCGCCTGCGGTGCGCCCGGCCGGTGTGCGGCGGGGGAGTCCGGGGCGGCTCGGTCTGCGCTGAGGGCATGGACGGCTTCTCCGCGTTCTGGCACTGGGAAGGCGGGCGCCGGCCGGCCTGGGGCCGTGCCCCGCCGGGGGTGGACGGTGGCGGCGCTCAGCACCGCGGGACGAGCCGGCCGAGACGGTGCCCGATGCCCCACGCGGTGACCCGCCACAGGGCCTCGACCACGATGGCGCGGCTCATCTTGCTGTCGCCGTGCTCGCGTTCGACGAACGTGATCGGCACCTCGGCGACCCGGAACCCGGCCCTCACGGTGCGCCACGCCAGGTCGACCTGGAAGCAGTACCCCTGCGACGCGACCCGCTCCATGCCGAGCCCTTCCAGCGTCCGCCGCCGGAACGCCCGGTAGCCGCCGGTGACGTCCTTGATCGGCACGCCGAGGAGGACGCGGGAGTACAGGCTGCCGCCGCGCGAGAGGAACTCGCGCGACCTGGGCCAGTTCACGACCTTGCCGCCGGGCACCCACCGCGAGCCGAGCACGAGGTCGGCGCCGTCGAGGGCGGCGAGCAGCCGGGGCAGTTCCTCGGGCTGGTGGGAACCGTCGGCGTCCATCTCGACGAGCACGTCGTAACCCCGCTCGATGCCCCACGCGAACCCCGCGAGGTAGGCGGCGCCGAGCCCCTCCTTGCCGGCCCGGTGCAGCACGTGCACGTGGTCGTCGGAGTCGGCGAGCTCGTCGGCGATCTTCCCGGTCCCGTCGGGGCTGTTGTCGTCGGCGACGAGGACGTGGGCCCCGGGTACGGAGGCCCGCACGCGGGAGATGATCGCCGCGACGTTGTCGGCCTCGTTGTAGGTCGGAATGATCACCAGGACCGCTTCCGAGTCCGTGTCCCGCCGCTCGTTGATGTTCACTGCACCTTCACCTCGGGGTCCCGCCGGCGGGTCGGACGGCCGCGCGGTTCCCCAGAGCATACGGCGTCGTGCCCCCGTCCAGTGGGGCCAGGTCGGGTTGTCCCGGTCGTGGTGAAGTGCAGGGATCTGTGAACTCGCTGTGATGAATCCGTAACTGTGAGGCGGGGTTCCTGTCGAGAAATCACCTTGCGTGCCTGATCCCTCACCGTGAAGATCTCGATGTTGACGTACGTGTATTCGATTAGGGGAATACACGCCCGGCACGGGAAGGCCCTGGCGGCGTCTGGCCGCAGGGGTCCTGACAGCGGCGTGTCTCGCACTGGGACTGGGGGCGGGGGCCGGGCAGCCGGCCGTCGCCGCCGAGACCTGTGCCGGAGGCGTGAGCAGTGACTTCAACGGGGACGGCGTGCGGGACAAGGTCTTCGCGGACCCGCAGGCCACGGTGGCGGGAATGGAGAAGGCCGGACAGCTCCACGTCCTCCTGGGCGACGGGAAGGGCACGGTCCAGGTCCACCAGTCCATGCCGAACGTCTCGGACGGCGCCGAACCGGGAGACCAGTTCGGCTTCTCCTTCGCCGTGTACGACGCGAACCAGGACGGCTGCAGCGACCTGGCGGTCGGCATCCCGTACGAGGACGTCGGCACGGCCGCCGACGCCGGCCTCGTCCACCTGATCTTCGGCTCGACGCTGGGCATCGGACAGGGCACGCCCGACAAGGGCTTCCGGCACGGCGCGGCCCTCGGCGAGACCTCCGAGGCCGAGGACTGGGTGGGGTACGCCGTCGCCACCACGCAGTCGGCCACCGGCATCCCGTACCTGATCATCGGCGCGCCCGGTGAGGACGTCTCCGGCAAGACCGACAGCGGCCTGGTCTCCGCCGTGTACGGCACCGCCTACACCGCCGTCTCGTTCGACCAGGACAGCCCGGGGGTGTGGGAGGACCGGGAGGCGTACGACCAGTTCGGCTCGGCCATCGTCGCGAGCGGCGACTACTTCGTCGTCGGCGTGCCCGGCGAGTCGGTCGACACCGACCTGTCGGCCGGGGTCGTCATGGCGTTCCGGGCCTCCATCAACACCGACGGCATCCCCGCGCCGAGCTTCGGCATGGGGCAGCTGCGGGCGGCCGGTTCGGAGAAGTCCGCGGAGACCGGCGACCGCTACGGCACGTCGATGGCCTTCCTGCCGTATCGGCTCTCTCCGACAGACTTCAAGAACCAGTTCCTGCTGGCAGTCGGCGTCCCCGGCGAGGACCTCGCCGACGTGATGGACGCGGGTGCCGTGCAGACGTACAGGATCTCGGGGACCGGCGAGGTCACCGAACTGAACTGGATCGACCAGAACACCGCCGACGTCGAGGGCGAGGCCGAGCCCGGCGACTTCTTCGGGCAGGCACTGACGGCCCTCGATATCGGCGGATCCGTCAGCACGGAGACCAACACGCGTCTCGCGGTGGGCGTTCCCGGCGAGGAGTCCACCGAGGAGCACCTCGACAAGGGCGGCGTCCACATCCTCCCCTTCCTCGGCGCCCCCGGCGCGAGCGACCGCTGGATCGAGCCGGGCGCCGGTATCCCGTCCCCGCCCGCCTCTCGGCAGCTCGTCGGCACCAGCCTCGGCACATCCGGCACCGTCCTGCTCGTCGGCATGCCCTACGGCCCGGCCGGGGAGCACGCCGTCCACGGCTTCCCGGGGGGCAGGACGTCCGACGCGGCGCAGATCTCGACCTGGAAGCCCGGCCAAGGCGGCATCCCCGCGGGCGACGGCGCGTTCGGCGCGGTGGTCCGGTGACCCCGCCCCGCACCCCGAGGAACGGCACCACCGACAAGGGAAGGAAGAACGTGTCCACGCGGATACGCCGCAGCGGCCTGCTGCGCGGCGCGGCGGTGGCCGCGACGGCGAGCGCCGTCCTCGCCGCCGGCCTCACCGGGCTCACCGAGCCCGACGGGACCGCCAACACCGGGACGGCCGCCGCCGCGCGGCCCGCGTCCGGACCGGCCGCCACCGAGGAGGCGGCCAAGGAGGCCGCGCGGGAGAGCGGGAAGCGCGTCGAGGTGCTCGGCCTGCGCGGCGAGCGCCGCGACGTCTTCGCCGAACCGGACGGCACCTTCACGGCACGCGAGTACACCGAACCCGTGCGCACGGTCCGGGACGGCGCGTGGGTCGGCATCGACGCCACCCTCGTCAGGCGCGCGGACGGCACCGTCGTACCGAAGGCGACCACCGTCGACCTGGCCTTCTCGTCCGGCGAGGCGGGCAAGCCGTTCGCGACGCTCCGCCGGGCGGGCCGCGAGTTCGCCCTGACCTGGCCGTACGGCAAGCTCCCCGCGCCGGTGCTGGAAGGCGACACGGCCACGTACGCCGACGCCCTGCCGGGGGTCGACCTGACCGTGCGCGCCGAGACCGACGGCTTCGCCCACCTCCTCGTCGTCAAGACGCCCGAGGCGGCGGCGGATCCCCGGCTCGCCCGGATCGACCTGGGCCTCAGGACCAAGGGCCTGAAGCTCACCAAGGACGCCTCCGGCGCGCTGAAGGCCGAGGACGCCGCCGTCGGCGGCACCGTCTTCCAGGCGGGCAGGCCGTCCATGTGGGACTCGGCGTCCGTCGAGGAGGCCGCCGCGAAGCCGCAGGGGGCCAAGGCCGTGGCCCGCGCCCTCACCGCCGACGGCGCCCCGGCGCCCGCACCCGCGCTGGAGGGCCCCGGCGGGGGCGGCCGCACGGCACCGCTCGGGATCGAGATCGGCAAGGGCAGGCTCGGGCTGGTCCCCGACCGCGCGCTCCTCACCGGCCCGGACACGGTCTTCCCGGTCGTCATCGACCCCATCCAGCGCACCACCTCGCGCAGCGCCTGGACCGGCGTCATGTCGGGCATGCCGACCGAACAGGACTGGAAGTACAGCGACAGCGCCGGCGTGGGCCGCTGCCCGACCGACTACAACCCCGTCTCCTGCAACGGCGTCGGCGTGCGGCGCGTGATGTTCACCGTGCCGATGTCCTTCTACAAGGGCAAGCAGATCCTCGGAGCGACGTTCTCGGCCCGCGTGGCGCACATCTACCAGGCCCAGCCGACCGCCGTGCCCATCCAGCTCCACCGGATCGGCGGCGCGAACCACACGATCACCTCGTCCAGCAACTGGTCCAACACCAGCACCCAGTGGACCGACCACCTGCAGACCGTCAGCAAGGCGATCTCGCCCACCAGCTGCTCCAGCCAGGCCAACCTGCACTTCGAGAGCGGCTCCACCGGCGGGCTGACCAACCAGGTCAGGACGGCCGCGAACGGCGGCTGGTCCTCGATGTCGCTCGGCCTGCGCGCCGAGGACGAGGGCACCTTCTCCCAGTGGAAGCGCGTCTGCGGCAACGCCTACCTGTCGGTCAGCTACAACACCCTGCCGTCGCAGATCACCGCCGCGATGATGTCCAGCAACCCCGGCGGCGGCTGCAAGACCGGAACGGCACGGCCGTACGCGGAGGAACCCCCGAAGCTCTACACCGAGGCCCGCGACCCCGACCACGCCAACGGCCTGACCGACAAGGTCAAGGTCCAGTTCAAGGTCGAGTGGGTGGACGGCGCGGGCGCCGCCCAGTCCTACACCGCCGACACCGCCTACCTGGCACCCGTGGCGGGGACGAAGTTCTGGCACCAGGTCAAGTCGACCATCCCGCAGAACAGGACGATCTCCTGGAGCGTCCGCGCCTTCGACGGCGACGGCTGGGGCCCCTGGTCGGCGGCCAAGTGCGAGTTCGTCTACGACGCCACCCTGCCCGGCAAGCCGAACGTGCTGTCCGAGCAGTACCCGGCCGGCACCGTCTACCACGACGGCGTCGGGACCTACGGCACCTTCACCTTCTCGCCGAACCGGAACGACTCCATCCCGGACACCGACGTGGTGAAGTACCGCTACGCCTTCGACTCCACCGCGTCCCCCGCCACCACCGTCGCCGCCTCCGCGCCCGGCGGCCCGGCCTCGGTCCGGTGGATGCCGACGCGCCCCGGCCCGCACTGGCTGGAGGTCGTCGCCGTCGACAAGGCCGAGAACCCCGGCACCGTGCACCGCTACGAGTTCAACGTCAGCGAGGGCAGGGCCGCCGCCGCCCAGTGGAGCCTCGCCGACGCGGCCGGCAGCACCGAGGCCCACGACGAGCAGGAGAAGTTCTCCGCGTCGGCGGGCGGCGGCGTGACCTTCGGCGTCGAGGGCCCGGGCGGCAAGGTGGACTCCGCCGCCCGTCTCGACGGCAGTGCAGACGCCTACCTGGACGCGGGCCAGACCGTCCTCGACACCGCCGGCGGCTTCAGCGTCAGCGCCTGGGTGCGCCCGACCGACCTCAGCCGCGACATGACGGTCGTCAGCCAGGACGGCACGGGCGAGCCCGGTTTCACGCTCGGCTACAACGCCGTCGCCAAGACGTGGGCGTTCTCCGTCCCGCGCACCGACGTGCAGACCATCGGCGAATGGCGGGCGGCCGCCACCGGCCTCGCGGTCGTGAAGGACCAGTGGGTCCTGCTGACCGGCGTCTACGACGCCCAGCAGGCGCAGTTGCAGCTGTACGTCAACCAGACGCTCAAGGGCTCCTCGCCCCGCCTCTCCCCGTGGAGGGCGTACGGCCCCCTGCAGATCGGCCGCTCCACGGCGAAGACCGGCTACCGGGACAACTTCGCCGGCGACCTCGCCGAGGTCCGCGTCTTCGACCGCGTCCTGCCGGCCGCGCAGGTGGCCGAGCTGATGACGGTCAAGCCGGCGCGGAAGGGCTACTGGCAGCTGGACACGGCCACGGACGGCGCGTCCCCGGAGACGGGCGGCGGCAGCCCGCTCCAGCTGAACGGCGACGCGCACGTGTACCGTCCGGCGGACCCGGTCTTCGACGAGGCGGCCCTCGTCGGCGACGGGCACCTGGTCCTCGACGGCGACGGCGACTACGCCGCGACGGCGACTCCGCCGGTCACCGGCGGGAGGAGTTTCACGGTGACCGCCCGGGCACAGCTCACGTCGATCGACTCCACGGCCGCGCAGACCGTGCTCTCGCTGCCCGGCGCCCACGCCAACCGCGTGGCGGTGCGGTACCGCCCCGGCACCGAAACCGAGCCTCCCGTCTGGGAACTGGCCGTGGCGAGATCCGACGCGGCCACGGCGGAGGTCCACGTCTTCAAGGACGCCGAGCACATCCCGGACAACGAAGGAGCGGGCCAGCATCTGGCCGTCGTCTACGACGCCTTCGCCAACGAGATCCGGCTGTACGTCAACGGCCAGCTGACCGGCGCCGCGGACCGCGCGGACGACACGCTGTGGCCGGCGACCCGCGGTCTCCAGGTGGGACGCTCCCTGGTCGGCGACAGCGAGTACTTCGCCGGCTCCATCGACGAGGTGCGCGTGTACGACGGCGCTGCCGACACGACGGCGATCCAGAAGATGGCCCTCCTGGCGCCGCTGACCGACATCTGATCCACAGCGGGTGCGCCGGCCTCGCCGTCGCGGCGGCGCACCCGCACCACCTGCTCCACACCATTCCGAATCCGACCCCCGGAGCCTTCTGATGCCCCTACGTGGCCACCTGTTGCGCCACCGATTGCCGAGACGCACGGTCGCCGCGACCGTCCTCGGACTGTCCCTGGCCCTCACCGCCTCCACCGTCCAGTCCGTCGCCCACGCCGAGGACAAGGGCCGGGGCAGGCCCG
Organism: Streptomyces tamarix; assembly: GCF_032423885.1. NCBI lineage: Bacteria > Bacillati > Actinomycetota > Actinomycetes > Kitasatosporales > Streptomycetaceae > Streptomyces > Streptomyces tamarix. The sequence goes on from NZ_JAWCTQ010000013.1 coordinate 66,710, forward strand.
GCGTCCAGGACTTCGGCGACCCGGTCGAGGGCACCGACGCCAAGGCCGCGCCCCGCCCGTCCGACGCGACCCGCAAGGCCGCGGTCGGCCGGCTCGACCAGGCGTCCTGGCCGAAGCAGGGCAGCGCGGACATACCCGTGTCGGCACCCGGCGCGAAGAAGCCCGCGACGGCAGCGCCCGGCGGCCTCCCCGTCTCCGTCACGGCCCCGGGAACCCCGGGGGCCAAGACCGCCAAGGCGGCACCCTCCGCCAAGGCGGCCACCGCCCCCGGCAAGGTCAACGTCGAGGTCCTCGACCCGGCACGTGCCGCCGAACTCGGTGTGGGAACCGCCTTCCGGGTGGAGCGCGCCGACGGCGGCGACAAGGCCGCCGAGGTCCGCGTCACCGTGGGCTACTCGGCCTTCGCCGAGGGCTACGGCGGCAGCTACGGCTCCCGCCTCCACCTCGTCCAACTCCCGGCCTGCGCCGCGTACGCCCGGCCCGGCTCCGCGAAGTGCCCCGAAGCCCCCAAGCCGCTGGCGACGGTGAACGACGCGAAGAACCGCACCCTGGCCGCCGACGTGACGGCCGTGCCCGGCGACACGGGCCCGTCGACCATGGCGGTCGAGAGCGCCCCGCTCGTCGCCGTCGCGTCCGGCCCGTCCTCCGCGCAGGGCACGTACAAGGCCACGGCCCTCTCCCCGTCCGCCAGCTGGAACGTCTCCCCCTCGTCGGGCGGCTTCTCGTGGAACTACCCGCTGCGTACGGTCCCGACCCCCGGCGGGCAGGTCCCGAGCCTGGGCCTCGGCTACTCGTCCCAGTCCGCCGACGGCCGCACGTCGGCGACGAACAACCAGGGCTCCTGGATCGGTGAGGGCTTCTCGTACGACCCCGGCTACATCGAGCGCCGCTACAAGCCCTGCTCGGACGACGGCCACGCCGGCTCCGGCGAGCAGTGCTGGGCGTTCGACAACGCCACCATCCTCCTCAACGGCAGCGCCACCGAACTGGTCAAGGACGACAAGTCCGGCAAGTGGCACCTCGCCTCGGACGACGGCTCCAAGGTCGAGAAGCTGACGAACACCGTCAACGGCGACAACGACCACGAGTACTGGCGCGTCACCACGACGGACGGCACCGAGTACTACTTCGGCCTGAACCGCCTGCCCGGCTGGACCGCGGGCAACGAGGAGACCGGCTCGACCTGGACGGTCCCGGTCTTCGGCGACGACGCGGGCGAGCCCTGCTACAACGCCACCTTCGCCAGCGCCCACTGCAACCAGGCGTGGCGCTGGAACCTGGACTACGTCAAGGACACCCACGGCAACGTGATGTCCTACTACTACCAGCCCGAGACGAACCACTACGCCCTGGGCGGCAAGACCGACGTCAACGGCACCCCGTATCACCGCGGTGGCTACCTCAAGCGCATCGACTACGGCCAGCGCGACGGCCAGGTGTACGCGGCGAAGGCCCCGGCCCGCGTGGTCTTCACGACCGCCGAGCGCTGCCTGCCGACCGCCGACTTCGACTGCGCCGAGTCCAAGCGCACGAAGGCGAACGCGGCCCGCTGGCCGGATGTCCCCGTCGACCAGGAGTGCAAGCCCAACACGAAGTGCACCGTCGGACAGACGTTCTGGACGACCAAGCGCCTCACGGGCGTCACCACCCAGATGCGCAAGGACGCCACGACGTACCAGGACGTCGACGCCTGGACGTTCACCCACCTCTTCACCGACAACGGCGACGACTCCAAGACGCTGTGGCTGTCGAAGATCGACCACGAGGGCCGGGCCGGCACGACGCCGGTCAAGCTGCCCTCCGTGGAACTCGCCGGTGAGCAACTGGCCAACCGGGTCGACGCGGTCGGCGACAACATCGCGCCGTTCCACCGCTTCCGCCTCGCCACGGTCCTCAGCGAGACCGGCGCCCAGCTCGACGTCAACTACGCCCCGGCGGAGTGCGCCGCGGGCGCCCTGCCCGCACCGGGCTCGTCGACGAAGCGCTGCTACCCGGTGAAGTGGTCCCCGCCCGGCACGATCGAGCCGACCACGGACTGGTTCCACAAGTACGTGGTCGCCGAGATCATCGAGACCGACCGCACCGGCGGCGGCGACAGCCTCGTCACCCGCTACGACTACTCCAAGGGCAAGGGCGCCTGGCGCAAGGCCAAGCCCGACGGCATCACCGACGCGAAGTTCCTGACGTGGGGCGGCTGGCAGGGCTACGACAAGGTCACCGTCACCAGCGGCACCGCCGAACAGCAGAAGACCCGCATCGACTACACGTACATGCAGGGCATGGACGGCGACAAGGACGCCTCCGGCGGCACCCGGACCGTGAAGGTGGCCGACTCCACGGGCACCGAGTACACGGACTCCGAGGAGTTCACCGGCCACCAGTTGGAGGCCGCCACCTACGACCAGGGCAAGATCGTCGCGAAGACCATCAGCCAGCCCTGGAGGTACCACACCGCCACCCGGACCCAGCCGTGGGACACGACGCACGCCTCCCTCGTCCGGCCCCGGGTGATCCGCGGCTTCACCCTGCTGTCGAACGGCACCTGGCGCGAGACCAAGGGCACCACGACGTACGAGACGTCGAACGCCACCGGTCGCGTCACGCAGGTCGAGGAACTCGGTGACGTGTCGACGCCCCGTGACGACACCTGCACCAGGACCTGGTACGCGGACAACGCGGACGAGAACATCCTGTCCCTGCCCTCGCGCAGCGAGTCCGTCGCCGTCGACTGCGCCACCACCCCGGACCGGAGCAAGCAGGTCCTCGCGGACGAGCGCACCTCCTACGACGGCCTCGCCTTCGGCGCCGCACCCGTGAAGGGGGACGCCACCAGGACCGAGCGCCTCGCCTCGCACGACGGCACCACCGGCACCTACCAGGTGACCGGTACGACGACGTACGACGCGTTCGGCCGCCCGCTCACCCAGACCGACGCCTCCGGGGCGAAGAGCACCACGGCATACACCGAAGTGAACGGCCTCATCTCCCGGACGAAGCTCACCAACGCCCTCGGCCACGTCACCTCCACCGACCACGCCCCCGCGTGGGGGGCGTCGACCGGTCAGACCGACCCGAACGGCAACCGCACGCAGCTCGCCTACGACGCCCTCGGACGCCTCACCTCCGTGTGGCTGCCCGACCGTCTGGCGCAGCAGTCGCCGAGCATCAGGTACTCCTACAACGTCCGCCGGGACAAGGTCGTCGCGATCAAGACGGAGAAGGTCGAGAACGACGGTTCGTACGGCGCCGAGTACACGCTCTACGACAGCCTGCTGCGCCCGAGGCAGATGCAGACCGAGGGCCCGGACGGCACCCGCATGGTCGCCGACACCTTCTACGACGGTGTCGGCAAGGTGAAGAAGACCAACGCCACGTACAACGCGGCAGGCGTCCCGTCGGACGAACTGCTCCTCGTCCACAACGGCGAGGTGGGCGCCCAGACCCTCACGGAGTACGACGGGCTGGGCCGCCAGACGGCGCAGATCTTCGCGGTCTCCGGCGTGGAGCAGTGGCGCACGACCACGAGGCACACGGGCGAGCGCACGGACGTCGACCCGCCGAAGGGCGGTGTGGGCACCACCACGATCACGGACGCCCTCGGCCGCACCTCGGAGATCCGGCACTACCGGGGCGACGCCCCCAACGAGCTCCTGGGCTACGAGGCGACGAAGTACACGTACACGCCCAAGAGCCTCCTGGAGACCGTCACCGACAGCAAGGGCAACGTCTGGCGCTACGAGTACGACCAGCTGGGGCGCAAGACCAAGAGCGTCGACCCCGACGCCGGCACCTCGACGACGCGGTACGACGAGCTCGACCGCCCGGTCACGGTGACCGACGCCCGCGGCAAGCAGACGTCCACGGTCTACGACAAGCTCGGCCGCGTTACCTCGACCTGGCAGGGCGCACCGGACACCGGCACCCGGCTGTCGGAGACCCGGTACGACAAGGCGGGATGGCTGGGCCAGGCATGGGCCACCCTCACCTACACCTCCGAGACCGAGTACTTCGCCTCGGTCGTGCAGGAGATGGACCGGTTCTACCAGCCGCTCAAGACGATGCACGTCGTGCCGGCCTCGCAGGGCGATCTCGCCGGCAACTACCTCTACACCTCCAGCTACAACGCGGACGGCACCCTGCAGGGCAGCACCCTGCCCGCGGCGGGCGACCTGCCCGAAGAAGCGCTGGTGTACCGGTACGACGCGCTGCAGCGCCCGACGGGCATGTCGGGTTACGTCACCAACGCGGTCTACTCCCAGCAGAGCCATCTGCAGCAGCTCGAACTGTTCACGGGGTCCGGAAAGAAGGTCTGGAACACCTTCGCCTACGAGAAGGGAACCGACCGCCTCACGCGCTCCCTGGTGGATGTGTACGGCGCACCCGCGCGCGCCAAGGAGTCGACCTACTCCTACGACCAGGTGGGCAACGTCCTGTCGATAGCGGACACGGCGAACACCGGCACGCCGGACGTCCAGTGCTTCCGCTACGACAACCGGCAGAGGCTGGCTGCCGCGTGGACCCCGTCGTCCACGGCGGCGGACGCCTCCGGCTCGGGCACCGTCGGCTCCACCGCCCCGGTCGGCGGCGTCGGCCCGGCGGCGTGCCAGGCGGCCCCCGGTGCCGGTCCGCTCGGCGGCCCCGCCCCGTACTGGAAGTCGTACGTCACCGACGCCATCGGCAACCGCACCTCGGAGACCGTGCACGACACGTCCCTGGACGCGTCGAAGAACATCACCCGCACCTACACCTACGGCGCGGCGGGAACGGCCGGGGACGGTCCGCACCAGCTGACCGAGGTCGTCGAGAACACGCCGACGGGCGACCGCCGGTCGACGTACGAGTACGACGCCGCAGGCAACACCACCAAGCGGGTCATCGGCGGCGACGCCCAGGTCCTCGAGTGGAACGACCAGGGCAAGCTCGCCAAGGCCACGGAGGCAGGCGGCAGCGAGACGACGTACCTGTACGACGCGGGCGGCAACCGCATCCAGCGCAAGGACCCGACCGGCACCACCGTCTACCTGCCCGGCATGGAGCTGAAGCTCTCGGCCGACGGCACGAAGAAGGAAGCCACCCGGTACTACACCTTCGCCGGCCAGACGGTCGCGGTCCGCACCAACGACAACAAGGTCTCCTTCATCGCCTCGGACCACCACGGCACGGGCGAGGTGGCGATCGACTCGGCGACCGGAGCGGTCTCCCAGCGCCGCTTCGACCCGTACGGCGTCGAGCGCGGCGAGGCCACGGGCGCGTGGCCGGGTGAGAAGGGCTACGTCGGCGGCACGATCGACAAGTCCACCGGCCTGACCCACCTGGGCGCCCGCGAGTACGACCCGGTGATCGGCAAGTTCATCTCGGTCGACCCGATCATCGACTACCTGCAGCCGCAGCAGATGAACGGCTACGCCTACGCCAACAACAGCCCGGTCACCTACTCCGACCCGAGCGGCCTGATCGTCGCCGAGTGCTGGCTGGGCCAGATCCACTGCGAGGGCGGACGCCCCACCAGCAAAACCGATCCGGTCAGCAGCGCCTCACAGGACGTCACGGAAGCGAACGACATAGTCGCGGGCGCCGAGGAGCAGAAGTCCAACGCGACACAGCGCATCAAGCGCGTCGCCAAGGCACTGGTCCAGATCGTCAAGGACGAACTCGGCATCAACGCCGCCTTCGACTGCGTCTCCAGCGGCGACATGGCCGCATGCGGTGAAACCCTGCTCAACATCGCGGGGAGCTTCGCCGGAGGCATCGCCGGGAAACTCCTGGCGAAGTACATGATGCCCTGGAACGTGAAGAAGGGGTGGGCGCTCGGGAAGAGAGTCGTCGGCCTGGTCGGCGACCTCATCGACGGCGTCAAGGACTACTTCAAGGCCAGCGAGTCTCTGGACGGTGCCAGGAAGGTCCTGGCAAAGGCACAGGACAAACTGGCGGCGGCCAGAAAGAAGGCGGCGGAGGCGCGTGGAAAAGCAGGTGAATCCTGCGAAATAAACCACAGCTTCCTGCCGGGCACCCTGGTTCTCCTCGACGACGGCACGACCAAGCCGATCGAGGAGGTAGAGCCTGGCGACAAGCTCACCGTGACGGACCCCGAGACCGGGGAGACCACGGTCCGCGAGGTCGCCGGCACGATCGTCACCGAGGACGACAAGCACTTCGTCGACCTGACGATCGAGGGCGATTCCGGTACACCCGAGGCGCTGATCTCCACCACGACGCACCCCTTCTGGGTGGAGTCCGAGAACCGGTGGATCGACGCGGGCGACCTCAAGCCCGGCATGGAACTGCGCACGGCCGACGGCGACGTGGCCCAGGTGGAGGGCGTCCGCCAGTTCGACGAGCGCCAGCGCACCCACGACCTGACGCTCACGGAAATCCACACGTACTATGTGCTGGCGGGGGCCACCCCGGTCCTCGTGCACAACTGCAACCTGAGTGACTATGCCGACAGTGTCCGCAACGAACCTGGGGTGAAGTTTGCCTCCGAGTACACATCGCCTTCAGGTGCGAAGTACTACGGCCGCAATAAGCACGGCCAGCAGGCAGAAGGGTCGTTGGCGGATGCACTCGAACGGGCAGGTCACCATGGAGGATGCGCGGAGGTGCACTGTCTAATTCAGGCGCAGGCGGCGGAGGGGCCCGAGGCCATCAGGGGCGGAACCATGCAAACGGTAAGGACACGGAATAACTCCATGCCGACATCGAATACGGATGGACATGGTGAACCGGCTCACCCGTGCGGCCGTTGTGGCAGACTGCTGGAAGACCTGGAGATCAACTGATGTCCCTGATTCGCTTCGACTCGCTCAGCGAGAATCTTCTTGGGGCGCTTGTTGCGTCCGGATGGAGCTCAGGCAGGAAGGTTGACGCAGGTCAATGGGTGGAGTCGCTGGAGAGTGAAGGGTACCGGTCTCATCCATTGGCAGAGGAAATCCTCGCGGCGGTGGGAGGGCTCTCAATCGAGCCGGTCAATCGAGTTGGCCCGAACTTCAGTAATGACGAGCCTTACGCATTCGATCCCATCGCCGCTGGATCAGGGCAGCGTGATCTAGCAACAGAGGTGGAGAGTGTTCTCGGTGGAGATTATTTCCCCATCGGCGAATGGCTCAGTTATTCAAGCGTGTTCGTCGAAGCCGGGGGGAGGGTGGTTGCTGCTGGCATGGGTTGGATTTGGGAGCTTGGTTCCACCTTTGAAAACTCCCTGGAGTTGGCAGTCTGCGCGAATCGCCCACTGATCTGTCTGTACTCCGATCCGGGACTCGATCCTTGGCCGAGGCCTGATTCTCGTTAGTGAATTTCGGCCGTGTAGGGCTTCGTCTAACGGGGCTTCTGGCCGGGTTGACGGCAACGGCGGCGGACACCTGGGTGTCCGCCGCCGTTGCCGTACGTATGTCAGGGGCGGTCGAGGGCGAGGCCGAGGAGGTCGATGGCATCGCGCTGGAGACGTAGTCGGACGTGGGCGTAGATGGTGGCGGTGACGCCGATGTGGGCGTGGCCGAGGAGTTCCTTGATCACGACGGGTTCGACGCCCTGTTCCAGTAGCAGGGTCGCGGTCGAGTGCCTGGGGTCGTGGAAGCGGATGCGGCGGAGGAGCGCGGTGAAGACTCGGGCGAGGTTGGTCGGGTCGATCGCTCCGCCCTGCGCGCTGGTGGACACGTGCCCGCTGTGCTGCCATGCCGCGCCCGCGGCCTCACGCTCGCGCTTCTGCTGCCTGTGGCGGAGCTTCTGCGACTGGACGCAGCGGGTGGGGAGGGCGTGCGCCGCTCGGCGGCCCGCGTCTTGGTGGACGGCGTAGTGGGCCCGCCTGCGCTGGTGCTGCGCTGCACGGTTCGGCGGATGGCGGCGGTGCCCACGCCGAGGTCGAGGCCTTCCCGGCGCAGGCCGAGGAGGAGTTCTCCTCGGGGAGTCCAGGTGGAGGGAGGGCCAGCACAGCGTGTGCGACCGGTGCCTCCGCCCGCCCGCCCGCATCCCGCCCGCCGGGCGCGGCCCGGTTTGACCGGTCCGGCGGGGGGACCTAGTCTTGACCGTCGGCGTGTTTCCATGCGCGCCAGCTCCTGAGCACCTTCCCTCCCGGCCGAGGTCGGGGGAGGCCGTTCCGACCATCCGGTCCAGTCGCGGGCCCCGCCCGTGCGGGCGGCTGGCGTCAGGGGTTTCCGTTTCGAGCGAGGAGAGATCCGTGTACGCCATCGTGCGCAGCGGTGGCCGCCAGCACAAGGTTGCTGTCGGCGACATCGTTGAGGTTGACAAGATTTCCACTGCCAAGGTTGGCGACACGGTCGAGCTCTCGACCCTGCTCGTTGTCGACGGCGACTCCGTGACCAGCGACCCGTGGGTCCTGGCCGGGATCAAGGTCCAGGCCGAGGTCGTGGACCACCACAAGGGCGCCAAGATCGACATCCTGCGCTACAAGAACAAGACCGGCTACCGCCGTCGTCAGGGCCACCGCCAGCAGTACACGGCGATCAAGGTCACTGAGATCCCCACGGCTGCGAAGTAAGGGACTGAGGAGACATGGCACACAAGAAGGGCGCATCGTCCACCCGGAACGGTCGCGACTCCAACGCTCAGCGGCTCGGCGTGAAGCGCTTCGGCGGTCAGGTCGTCAACGCCGGTGAGATCCTGGTCCGCCAGCGCGGCACCCACTTCCACCCGGGCGCGGGCGTCGGCCGCGGCGGCGACGACACGCTGTTCGCGCTGCAGGCCGGTTCGGTGCAGTTCGGCACCTTCCGCGGTCGCAAGGTCGTGAACATCGTTCCGGTCGCCTGATCGGACGCTTCGCGAGGGCGGGCCTCTCCTCCCGTACGGTGTACGCCGTGCGGGAAGAGGGTCCGCCTTTCGCTTGTTACAGCTGTCGTAGCTGAGACACCTCGTACGTTTTCCTTTCTGCACCGCTGGAGGCACCCCACCATGACCACCTTCGTGGACCGCGTCGAGCTGCACGTCGCCGCGGGTAACGGAGGCCACGGCTGTGCCTCCGTCCACCGGGAGAAGTTCAAGCCGCTCGGCGGCCCCGACGGGGGCAACGGCGGGCGCGGCGGCGATGTGATCCTCGTCGTCGACCAGTCCGTGACCACGCTCCTCGACTACCACCACTCGCCGCACCGCAAGGCCACCAACGGCAAGCCCGGCGAGGGTGGCAACCGCTCCGGCAAGGACGGCCAGGACCTGGTCCTGCCGGTGCCGGACGGCACGGTCGTCCTCGACAAGAGGGGCGAGGTCCTCGCGGACCTGGTCGGGCACGGCACCCGGTACGTGGCGGCGCAGGGCGGTCGCGGCGGCCTGGGCAACGCCGCGCTGGCCTCGGCCCGCCGCAAGGCGCCCGGCTTCGCGCTGCTGGGCGAGCCCGGAGACGTACAGGACATCGTCCTGGAGCTGAAGACCGTCGCCGACGTGGCGCTGGTGGGGTACCCGAGCGCGGGCAAGTCCTCGCTGATCTCCGTGCTGTCCGCGGCGAAGCCGAAGATCGCGGACTACCCGTTCACCACCCTCGTGCCGAACCTCGGCGTCGTCACCGCCGGCTCCACCGTCTACACGATCGCCGACGTGCCCGGCCTCATCCCCGGCGCCAGCCAGGGCAAGGGCCTCGGCCTGGAGTTCCTGCGCCACGTCGAGCGGTGCAGCGTGCTCGTGCACGTCCTGGACACGGCGACGCTGGAGTCGCAGCGCGACCCGCTGTCCGACCTGGACGTCATCGAGGAGGAGCTGCGCCAGTACGGCGGGCTCGACGACCGGCCCCGCGTCGTCGTCCTCAACAAGACCGACATCCCGGACGGCAAGGACCTCGCCGACATGGTCCGCCCCGACCTGGAGGCCCGCGGCTACCGCGTCTTCGAGGTGTCGGCCGTCGCCCACCAGGGGCTGAAGGAGCTGTCGTACGCGCTGGCGGAGATCGTGGCCCGGGCGCGCGCCGCGAAGCCGAAGGAGGAGGCGACCCGGATCGTCATCCGCCCGAAGGCCGTCGACGACACCGGCTTCACCGTCACCCAGGAGGAGGACGGGCTGTACCGGGTGCGCGGCGAGAAGCCGGAGCGCTGGGTCCGCCAGACCGACTTCAACAACGACGAGGCCGTCGGCTACCTCGCCGACCGCCTCAACCGCCTCGGTGTCGAGGAGGAGCTGATGAAGGCCGGGGCCCGCGCGGGCGACGGCGTGGCCATCGGCCCCGAGGAGGACGCGGTCGTCTTCGACTGGGAGCCCACCATGATGGCGGGCGCCGAGATGCTCGGCCGCCGCGGCGAGGACCACCGCATGGAGGCCCCGCGCCCCGCCGCCCAGCGCCGCAGGGACCGCCAGGCGGAGCGGGACGAGGCGGAGCGCGCCTACGACGAGTTCGACCCCTTCTGAAAGCACCTGCCCCTGACGGCTCGTCAGGGGTGAGTTCCCGTCCCGGACTTCGGCGGGGCCGCTGTACGGCGGCCCCGCCGAAGTCGTGCGCCCCGCGCCGCGCACCCCGCCCGCCGTGCCCCGCCCCCGGGGGCGGAGAATGGTTTCCGGTCCGCACAACCTTTCGCATTCGGCCACCGTCCAGCTGTCCGGGCGACCGCGCGGCGGGCCTTCACGCACAGACATGGGGCACCGGTGAAGATCTCTTTCCTCATCCACACCGTCTACGGCATCGGCGGCACCATCCGCACCACGCTCAACCTCGCCGAGGAGCTCGCGGACCGGCACGAGGTCGAGATCGTCTCCGTCTTCCGCCACCGTGACACCCCCCTGTTCACGATCGACCCGCGCGTCACCGTCGTCCCCCTGGTCGACACCCGCCCGAAGTCCCCGACCTGCGAGAAGGAGCACCCCGACCTGCTGGCGCCGGCCGAGTGCTTCCCCCGCGCCGAAGCGCGCTACAAGGAGTACGGCAGGCTCACCGACGAACGGGTCCGCGCCCACTACGCGCGCTCCGACGCCGACGTGGTGATCGGCACCCGCCCCGGTCTGGTCGCGTACGTCGCGCGGTTCGCGCCGGACGGCGCCGTGCTCATCGGCCAGGAGCACATGACGTACCACCACCACAAGCCCGCCCTGCGCGAGGAGATGAGGCCGCACCTGGAGGCCCTCGACGCCTTCGTGACCGTCTCCGAGGGCGACGCGGCGGTGTGGCGGGAGCACATGGACCTGCCCGGCACCCGTGTGCTGTGCATACCGAACAGCGTCCCCGAACCCGTGGTCGCCCCCTCCGACCGGTCCGGCACGACCGTCGTCGCCGCCGGGCGGCTCTCCGCGGAGAAGCAGTACGACGTACTGATCCGGGCGTTCGCGAAGGTCGTCGCCGTACGTCCGGAGTGGACGCTGCGCATCTGCGGCTGGGGGACCGAACGGGAGAGGCTGCGGCGGCACATCGACGCCCTCGGCCTCCACAACCACGTCTTCCTCATGGGCCCGCGCTCGCCCATCGAGCCCGAGTGGGTCAAGGGCGCCATCGCCGCGTCCACCTCGCGGCACGAGTCGTTCGGCATGACCCTCGTCGAGTCGATGCGCTGCGGCGTCCCCATGGTCAGCACGGACTGCGACCACGGCCCCCGCGAGATCATCGAGGACGGCGAGGACGGCCTGCTCGTGCCGGTCGGGGACGCCGGTGCCGTGGCCGCCGCGCTGCTGCGGCTGATCGACGACGAGGCGCTGCGCCACCGGATGGGCGAGGCGGCCCTGCGCAACGCGCGCCGCTTCGACCCGTCGGCCGTCGCCGGGCGGTACGCGGACCTCTTCGCGGAGCTGGGCGCCGGCGCCCGGTCCGTCGATGGTGCCCATGTCGGCGCCCGGTCCGCCGACGGCGCTAGGTCCGCCGACGATGCCCATGCCGGCGCCGGGCCCGGCGGCGCCCGCACCGGTGTCCGGTCCGGCGGCGCCGTACGCGCGTCGGGGGACACCGCGCCCGGCGGGTGGGCCGGGGACGGCTTCGAGCCCGTCGCGGACTGCGTCGCCGAGCAGGACGGCTCGCTCACCGTCACCCTCGTGTCCCCGCCCGGCGCGGCCGCCCGGTACGAGGGCCTGCGCCTCGTCGCCGTACCGCAGGGCCGCGGGACGGCGGAGCGCGCGTACCCGTTCCGGCCCGGCGGCACCCTCACCCTCCCCGCCGGCGAGGACCTCCCGGAGGACAACTGGGTGTGCCACGCCGAGCAGCCCGCCACCGGACTGCGCGCCCCGCTCACCGCGCGCGCCGTCGACCAGCGCGGCTCGCTGCGCCCCGCCGACCGGATCGGCCCCGGCGACGGGGTGCGCCACCTCGTCCCGTACCGGCGCCCGCCGCACCACTCGCTGGAGCTGCGCTCCTGGGTGCGGGCGGTGCACGCGGAGGCGGGCGACGTCGAGCTCACCGACGACCACGCCACCGTCACCGGCCGGCTCATCGGCCCCGTCGACGAGCCGACCGCACCGCCCGAGCTGGTGCTGCGCCGTTACGACAGCCACGAGGAGGTCACCCTCGCCGGCACCTGGCTGCCCGGCCGCCGCTTCCGCGTCACCCTGCCGTGGGAGGAGCTGGCCGGACGGCGCCGCCGCGAGCAGGACACCTGGGCGCTGTGGCTGCGCCACACCCCCGGCCGGCCGCCCGTGAAGATCGCCCGGCTGCTCGACGACGTGGTCGCCAAGGCGGACGTCTTCGCCTACCGGCCCGTGCGGCGGCACAAACGGCGACCGCTGCTGCTGGTGCGGCGGGCGGTGCGCACGGTGCGGAGGCAGCCGCAGTTGATGACGGACCTCACGCTCCGCTACGACGGGCACAACGCCCTGTACGTCCGGGTCACCGGTGCGTGACCCAACGGCCTCGCCACGGAGCCGACGAGCAAGACGAGCAAGACGAGCAAGACGAGCAAGACGAGCAAGACGAGCAAGACGAGGAAGGAGGTGAGGGCGTGGTCGCGGAGTCCGCGGAGCCCGCACGCCGTGGACGCGGTGGGGACACGGCACCTCCCGGACCGGCGGATCGTGTGCGGTCCGTCACGACCGCGCCCCCTTCCGGCCCCGCCGACAGGACCGGCCACCCGGTGAACCACCGGTGTCCGGCAAGGTTCCACCCCCTTCGTCCCACCTTGCGAGACGGTCACGGAGGGTGCGACCATCAGCCCGTTCCCCGAGCCATAGCAAGGTAGGTCGTCCCTGTGTCTGCGCCTCCGTCCGCGCCTCGTGAAGCCAAGACCCGCACCACCGCCGTCGTCCTGGCGGGGGGCACCGGCCAGCGGGTAGGGCTCGCGATCCCGAAGCAGCTCCTGAAGATCGCGGGCAAGGCGGTCATCGAGCACACGCTCACGATCTTCGAGCGGGCCGACTGCGTCGACGACGTGATCGTGCTGATGGCGCCGGGGTTCGTGGCCGACGTCGAGAAGATCGTCGCCAAGGCGGGGCTGACCAAGGTCACGCGGATCATCGAGGGCGGTGCCACGCGCAACGAGACCACCGAGCGCGCCATCCGCGCCCTCGGCGAGGGACTCGCGGACGGCGAGGACCCCAACGTCCTCTTCCACGACGCCGTGCGCCCGCTGCTGTCACAGCGCGTGATCAAGGACTGTGTCGCCGCCCTCGACCGCTACCAGGCCGTGGACGTCGCCATCCCGTCCGCCGACACGATCATCGTGACCCGCACGCACGGGGAGGACGGCGAGTTCATCACGGACGTGCCGGACCGCTCCCGGCTGCGCCGCGGCCAGACCCCGCAGGCGTTCAAGCTGTCCACGATCCGCAGGGCGTACGAGATCGCGGCCGGCGACCCGAACTTCCAGGCCACCGACGACTGCTCGGTCGTGCTCAAGTACCTGCCGGACGTGCCGATCCACGTCGTGCCCGGCGACGAGTACAACATGAAGGTGACCCAGCCCGTCGACGTCTTCATCGCCGACAAGCTGTTCCAGCTCGCCTCCACCGCCGCCCCCGCCCAGGCCGACGAGGACGCGTACCGCGCGCTCCTCTCCGGCCGGACGCTCGTCGTCTTCGGCGGCTCGTACGGCATCGGCGCCGACATCGCCGCCCTCGCCGAGCGGTACGGCGCCCGCGTCTACGCGCTCGGCCGCTCGACGACCGGCACGCACGTCGAGAACCCGCAGCACGTCGAGGACGCGCTGGCCACGGCGTACGGCGAGACGGGCCGCGTCGACTACGTCATCAACACGGCCGGAGTCCTGCGCATCGGCAAGCTCGCGGAAACCGACAACGCCACCATTCAGGAAGCCCTGAACGTCAATTACCTGGCACCTGTGCAGATTGCGCGTGCATCGTACAAGTACCTGGTGGAGACCAAGGGGCAACTTCTCCTCTACACCTCCTCCAGCTATACCCGAGGCCGCGCCGAGTACAGCCTCTATTCGTCGACCAAGGCGGCCATGGTGAATCTCACCCAGGCCCTCGCCGACGAATGGGCGGCCGATGGAATCCGCGTGAATTGCGTCAACCCGGAGCGCACCGCCACCCCGATGCGGACCAAGGCGTTCGGCCAGGAGCCCGCCGGGTCGCTGCTCTCCTCCGAGGCCGTCGCCCGCACCTCCCTGGACGTCCTCCTCTCCGAACTGACCGGCCACGTCATCGACGTACGGCAGCAGGACCCGACCCGCGCGGCGGGCGAGGCGTCCGGCTTCGAGCAGGCCCTGGCGGCCGTCCTGGACCGCCAGGAAGATGTGTAATACTCGCAGGACGTGAATTTCCGGGCCCCTGCATCAGCGAGAGATTCGCGAATGCGGGGGCCCGCTCAGTGAAGTCGTACCTTCACGGATACAAAAGCCTTGTAAAACAACCGGCATCCCCGTCTGGAGCAGGTTCTACGTGATTTCGACCGTCATTCGACTGGCCCGGGTGGGCAGTGGGTCGGAGCTGGCCGCGGCAGTCCTCCTGGGACTCGGATATCCGTGCGTCATGCTCGCCGCGCTGATCCCGGACATCTGGCTGTTCGCGGGAGCCGGCGCCGTCACCTACGTCGCCGACTGGTACCTGCACCAGAAGAAGAGCTATCTGGTCGACCGCCTCAACAGCGTCCGCGCCGGGCTGCCGATCCGCTTCCTGCTGCGCCAGCTCCTGCTGGTCCTGCTCCTCGCCCGCGAGGGCCTCGCGGAACAGCCGGTGTTCTACGCCACGGTCGCCTGCTTCCTCCTCTTCTACGGGCTCCAGGCCCCGCACGGCGCTCTCACCACGCTCATCAGGCTCCGCCGCACCATGCCGGTGGTCACCCGCAACGTCGACCTGCACGGCGTGCGCATCCCGGACGCCCCGCCGCGCGCCCTGCTGCACCGCGCCGGCGAGAAGATGCTGCACCTCGACCTCCCCGCCGTCGTCGGCGTCGTCGTCGCCGTCGTCACCGGCCGGCACGCCTTCGCGTACGCGGGCGCGGCCGCCACCCTGGGCCTCGGCGTGCTCTCCGTCCTGCTGCTCGTCCCGTACGTGCGCCGCAAGCGCCGCGTCCCGGGCGCCGGCGCCGTCCTCAGGGCCGTCGACACCTGGCTGCGCGAGTACCAGCCGACCGTCGCGCTGTACTTCTCCGGCTCCGACGAGGCGGCCTACCAGGTCAACATGTGGCTGGACACCATGGAGGGGGTCGACGGCCGGCCGATCGTCGTCATGCGTGAGCCGGAACTCGTCCCGAAGCTGAGCGACACGGCCGTACCCGTCCTGTGCATCCCGGGCGGCCAGCACACGATGGCCCGCGACTGGTCGACGCTCCGCGTCACGCTGTACCCGGCCAACGTCGGCAAGAACATCCACATGCTGCGCGTGCCGACCTCGAAGCACGCCTTCATCGGGCACGGCGACAGCGACAAGCTCGCCAGCGTCAACCCGTTCTCCAAGGTGTACGACGAGGTGTGGACCGCCGGCCCGGCCGGCCGCGACCGGTACGCCCTCGCCGACGTCGGCGTCCGCGACGAGGACATCGTCGAGGTCGGCCGCCCCCAGCTCGCCCCCATCGAGCGCTGGACGGGCACGCCGAAGAACCCCGTCCCGACCATTCTGTACGCCCCCACCTGGGAGGGCTGGGACGGCGACCCCGGCAACACCTCGCTGCTCCGCGCCGGCGAGAACATCGTCAGGCGGTTGCTGGACGCGCCGGACCCGGTTCGCGTCGTCTACAAGCCGCACCCCTTCACCGGTCTCGTCGACAAGAAGGCCAAGGCCGTCGACGAGCGGATCCGCGCGATGATCGCCGAGGCCGCCGCGCGGCGCGCCGCCGACCCGCGCTGGGCGCGCGAGGCCGCCGCGGCGCAGGCCGGGCAGGCCGCCGCCCGCGCCGAACTGGCCCGGATCGAGGCCCGTCTCGCCGCCCTCTCCGGTCCGGGCCGCAAGGGCACCGACGAGGCCGAGACGTCCCGGGTCTCCCTCGCCGACCCGCACCGCCTCGCCGAGGTCAAGCGGCTGCGCGCCGAGTGGAACGACGCCTACTGGCGCTCGTTCGGCTGGTGGGAGCACCGCGTCGTCACCGGCACCCGGCCCCACCTGTACGACTGCTTCAACGAGTCGGACGGCATGGTCTCCGACATCTCCAGCGTCGTCTCCGACTACATCGCCAGCGGCAAGCCGTACGCGGTGACGGACTCCGCCGAGCTCGGCGCCGACGAGTTCCGCCGGCAGAACACCGCCGTACGGGCCGCGGTCGTCCTCTCCAACAGCGCCGTCGAACTCGACGAGCTGCTCGCCGCCGTGGCGGACCCGGCCGCCGATCGGATGGCGGAGGAGCGGCGCGCCCTGAAGCGGTACCTGCTCGGCCCCGACGAGCCCACCTCCACGGAGCGCTTCAACGCCGCGGTGCGCGCGCTGGCCGCCGAGGCGGAGGCGCGCAACGCGCGCGTCGCGCAGCGGCTCGCCGGGCGGACCATCGGCGAGCTGGACCGCGAGGACGGCGCGGCCCCTCCGGGCGTCGGGGACGACAGCCCGGAGGCCGTGGCGGAGGGGAAGGGCGCCGCCGCGCCGACGGCGGTCGGCTGACCCCGCGACGCACGCGCCCGAGGGCCCGGCCCGGCGTGGCGCCGCACGGCCCGTACGGGACCTCTCGGGGACGCGTGCGGGCCGTCCGCCGCATCCGGGTTCGGGGGCGGCGGACCGTGTCCGGAAACCTGTCCATCGGGTGGAACACGCGCGCGCCGACCCGTCCGCCTGGCATAGATTCGCCACGTGACAACGGCTAGGCAGCACGTGACGGAAGCCCGCAGGATCGTCGTCAAGGTCGGCTCGTCCTCCCTGACCACCGCCGCGGGCGGCCTCGACGCGGACCGCGTCGACGCGCTCGTCGACGTACTCGCCAAGGTCCGCGGAGAGGGCGAGCGGGAGATCGTCCTCGTGTCGTCCGGCGCCATCGCCGCCGGCCTCGCGCCGCTCGGCCTCGACCGGCGCCCCAGGGACCTCGCCCGGCAGCAGGCCGCCGCCAGCGTCGGCCAGGGCCTCCTCGTGGCGCGCTACACCGCCTCCTTCGCCCGCTACGGCGTACGCGTCGGCCAGATCCTGCTCACCGGCGACGACACGAGCCGCCGCGCCCACTACCGCAACGCGTACCGGACGCTGGAGCAGCTCCTCGCGATGGGCGCCCTGCCGGTCGTCAACGAGAACGACACGGTCGCCACGGACGAGATCCGCTTCGGCGACAACGACCGGCTCGCCGCGCTCGTCGCCCACCTCGTCCGCGCCGACCTGCTGGTGCTGCTGTCGGACGTCGACGGCCTGTACGACGGCGACCCGAGCCGGCCCGGCACGTCCCGGATCGAGGAGGTCCGCGGCCCGGAGGACCTGGCGGGCATCGAGATCGGCTCCGCCGGGAAGGCCGGCGTCGGCACGGGCGGCATGGTCACCAAGGTCGAGGCGGCCCGGATCGCGGCGGCGGCCGGGATCCCCGTGGTCCTCACGTCGGCCAGCCGCGCCGCCGACGCCCTCGCCGGCCGGGACACCGGCACATACTTCCACCGCACCGGGCGCCGCTCCGCCGGACGGCTGCTGTGGCTCGCGCATGCCTCCGCCCCGCAGGGCGCCCTGACTCTCGACGAGGGGGCCGTACGGGCCGTCGTGCACGGGAAGAAGTCGCTGCTGCCCGCCGGGATCGCCGCCGTGGAGGGCGAGTTCGGCGCCGGGGACCCCGTCGAGCTGCGCGACACGGAGGGCCGTCCGGTCGCACGCGGCCTCGTCAACTTCGACGCCAAGGAGATCCCCCAGCTCCTGGGGCGCTCCACCAAGGAGCTGGCGAGGGAGCTCGGACCGGCGTACGAGCGGGAAGTCGTACACAGGGACGATCTGGTCGTCCTGCACCCCTGGAACGGCTGAAACTCGGGTCAACCCCCGGGCACCTTCACCAAAACCGCCCCACGTCCCGCTCGGGACTGGTCAACTTTGTCTGGGGGGTAAGCGGGGTGACAGCACGACAACGCATCAACAGGAGGCCGCCGGTGAGACGAGCGCGCCCAGGGGCTGTGCCCCGCGGGACGACCGAACGTGCCTTGACCAGTGTCGAGGCCGGGGCCGATTTCGACGACGCCGCGTTCCGGTCCGGGACCGGTGCGGGCGCCACTGCGGGGACGGGCACGGGGAAGGGCCCGGGGGCGGCCGACCGCACCCCGGACCGGCCGGTGTCCAAGCTGTGGCACATCACGCTCAGCGTGTCGGGCCGGGAAGCCCCGCTGCAGGAGGTCCGGCGGGCGCTCGAACAGCTCGCCCACGACCATCCGTTCCTGCTGACCAGCAGATACGCCAACGATCACGCCGAGATCCGGTACTGGGAGGAGGCCCGCGACCTGCACGACGCGGCCGCCGTCGCCCTGCGTCTGTGGGGCGAGCACCGGCAGAGCGCCAAGCTGCCGCCGTGGGAGATCGTCGGCCTGGAGGTCATCGACCGGGAGACGTACCACCAGCGCATCGCCGAGGGGTACGGGCCGCCGCCCGCCGCTCCCGTCGGCGTGCACCCGTACTGATCCGGCCACACTCCGGTCGGGCCGGTCCCGGCAGGAGCGGCCCGGGCGGGGCCCGCGTGGGGCCTGCGCGGTGTCCCGGGAGGGACGTGTTTCGGCCAGGCGCTCCGGTCGGCCGCCCCGGCGGGGTGGCTGGGAGTGCCGCCCCGGCGGAGTGGCTGGGCGTCGCCTCGGGGAGGTGTCCCGGCGGGTGTCTCGGCGGGGTGTCTCGCGGAGCGGGACGGAGTGGGACAAACGAGGGACGCCCACGGGAGAGCGCATTACCCTGCGGGCATGACCTCGCAATCCGCCTCCCCGTCCATGAACCCGTACGACGACATGTCGCCGGTGGCGCAGGCCGGCTACCGGGCCCGTGCGGCCGCCGCCGAGATCGCACCACTGCCGCGCGCGGCGAAGGACGACGCGCTGCTGGCCATGGCCGACGCCCTCGAAGTCCGCACGGCCGAGATCGTCCAGGCGAACGCCGAGGACGTGGCCCGGGCCCGGGAGGCCGGCACCAGCGAGTCCGTCGTCGACCGGCTGACCCTCACCCCCGAGCGGGTGCGGGCCATCGCCGCCGACGTCCGGCACGTCGCCGCGCTGCCCGACCCGGTCGGCGAGGTCGTGCGCGGCTCGACCCTCCCCAACGGCCTGGACCTGCGGCAGGTGCGCGTCCCGCTCGGCGTGGTCGGCATCGTCTACGAGGCCCGGCCCAACGTCACCGTCGACGCCGCCGCCCTCTGCCTGAAGGCGGGCAACGCCGTCCTGCTGCGCGGCTCGTCCTCGGCGTACGCGTCCAACACCGCCCTGGTCCGGGTCCTGCGCGACGCCGTCGGCGGCGCGGGCCTCCCGGCGGACGCCGTACAGCTCGTGCCGGGCGAGTCGCGGGACTCGGCGCGCGAGCTGATGCGGGCGCGCGGCCTCGTCGACGTCCTCATCCCGCGCGGCGGCGCGTCGCTGATCCGCACGGTCGTCGAGGAGTCCACCGTCCCCGTCATCGAGACGGGCACCGGCAACTGTCACGTGTACGTCGACGCCCAGGCGGACCTCGACATGGCCGTCGACATCCTGATCAACTCCAAGGCGCACCGCGTCAGCGTGTGCAACGCCGCCGAGACCCTCCTCGTCCACCAGGACATCGCCCCGAGTTTCCTGCCGCGCGCCCTGGACGCCCTCGCCGAGGCGGGCGTCACCGTCCATGGCGACGAGCGGGTCCTGTCATACGCGGAGGGTTCCAAGGCCACCGTCGTCCCGGCCACCCCGGAGGACTGGGAGACCGAGTACCTGTCGTACGACATCGCCGTGGCCGTCGTCGACTCGCTGGACGCCGCCGTCGCCCACATCCGCCTGTGGACCTCCGGGCACACCGAGGCGATCGTCACCACGTCGCAGGCGGCCGCCCGCCGCTTCACCCAGTTGGTGGACTCCACGACGGTCGCCGTGAACGCCTCGACGCGGTTCACGGACGGCGGCCAGTTCGGCTTCGGCGCCGAGATCGGCATCTCCACGCAGAAGCTCCACGCCCGCGGCCCGATGGGCCTGCCGGAGCTCACGTCGACGAAGTACATCGTCACCGGCGACGGCCACATCCGGTAACCGCCGCCGCCCGGCCCCCGCGTCGCGGCAGGAGGAGGTTGTGCACTCTCCCTGCCGAACGGCACCGTCCCGGTCTACTCTGAGACACGTGCCGGACGACGTGGGGGGCAGGCCGTTCCCGGACGGCTGGGAGCCCGACGACGACCGCGGAGGCGCCGACGAGGAATTCGCCTCCGTGGTGTTCGACGAGGACTTCGTACGAGCAGCCGAGGTCCACGAGCCGACCGCCGTCGAGCGTCTGCTCGCCGCGGCCCAGGCCCGGGCCGACGCGGACGCTGCCGGGGCACGCGGTGGCCCGCCGCCCGACGACGACCCCTACGGACCGGGCGCCCCCGCCCCGCGGGACGGCCACGACGACGACCCGTACGACCCGTACGGCTCCCACGACCCGTACGGGCCCTACGGCGGCGCCCTCCGCCCGTACCGCCCCGGCACGCACTGGTACCGCCCCGTCGCCTGGCTCGTCGCCCTCCTGATGGGCCTCGGCATGGTCGCCCTCGCCTTCACCGCCGTGTACCGCAGCTCCTCCGGTGAGCGCGACGAGCAGATCCCCGCCCCGGCCAGCAGCGACGTCGGCCCGGACAGCGCCCCGCCCACCGCCGGCCGCTCCGCCCCACCGGTCCCGGCCACCCCCGGCGCCCCCTGACTCCGGCGGACCCCACCACCGCGCCCCACGCCGGTTCCCGACCCGTGGCGACCCGCCCGACTCGACGTCCGGCAGGGCGTTTACCCCGCCCCTCGCCGACCCACCCTGAAGGTATGGCAGGGAGTGTCGACCCGCCCGACGGGACGCCCGACGGCACACCGGAAGGGCTCCCCGGCAGGGGCGAGGACGAGTACCGGCCCGTCGTCTTCGACGAGTCCTTCATCCGCGCTGCCCGCCTCCAGGAACTGTCCGCCCGAGAACGCATGGGCAACGACATTCCCGCCGTCCGCGACCGCCCCGGCGCCGACCACGACGGCCCCGGCCCGGACCGGGACGCGGAGTACGAGTACGCCTACGACCTCGACCGCCGCCACCACTGGCGCACCCCCCGCCGACGCACCCGCAGGCGGCGCAGCGGCCACGGGCGCACGACGGGCGCGCGCGTGGGATCCCTCATCCTCGTGCTGCTCGTCGCGGCGGTCTTCGCCGCCGCCACCCACCTCGGATCCCGTTACCCGTACCAGCCGCCTCCCGGGCCGCGCGCCGAGCCCCTGCGCGTCACCCTCGTCGCCCTGACCCCCACCGGCCCCGTGCCGGGCGGACGCCCCGGCGACCTGTACGCTCGCAGCCCCGCCGCGCAGTACCGCCCCGGCGCCGCCGGTATCGCCCTGCCGCCCGCGCGGCGCACCACGCACTTCTCGGCCGGCCAGGTCATGACCGCCCTCACCGTCACCAAGGACTTCCTCATCCGGTCCTCCCTCGCCCCCGACGTCCTCACCGGCGGCACCACCCGCTCCGTGCGGCTGCTCCTTGACCCGGACCAGCACGCCCAGTTCGACCGGAGCGTCGACTCCCCGGCCGCGGACGGACGCCACGCCACCGGCGGCTGGCTGATCCGGTTCGACCCGGCCCGGGTGGCCCTCGCCGACCCCGGCGTCCGGGTCCACGGCACCTTCCACGTGACCGAGGCGTCCGCCGACGTCCTGGAGATCACGTCGGACCACACCTTCACCTACGCGCTGCGCCCCGCGGGCCCCGCCGCCGGACCCGACGACGCCTCGCTGTTCGCCGTCCGTCGCGAACTGCGCTTCCGCCTCGACCGCGACGACCTGCGCATGCACCGCGCCGAACTGGTCACCAGCCACCTCCAGGCCGGCCCCATGGACTGCTCCGCCGACCTGTCCGGCGCCCTGCGGCCACTCCTCGCCGGTCACCGCCCCACGACGGCCACCCCACCGGCCGCCGACCCCTACGCCTCCGTCCCGGCCGCGGCCACCCGCCTCTGCGCCGCCCTGTCACCCGACAGCCGGCCCTCCCCGCCCTGACCCCAGCACCGAGCGGGCTCACCGCGGGCCGCCCGCCCCGGCACTCCACCGCCGGGGCGGGCGCGGCACGCGGGGACCGGGTGGAACGGCGCCCCACCGCACCGTGAGACGGACGGGACGGACCCGCGGAACCGGCCCCCGGGCGCCGCCGCACGGGAAGGGATCAGGCCGTGCCCGGACCGTCGCCCCGGTCGCCGTCGCCGGTGTCCGAGCGGCTCCCCGTGGCGCCGGTGAACTTCTCGAAGAGCCTGCCGCCCAGGTCGCCGGCGCCACCGGCTATGTCACCGACCAGCTTCATCAGCGGATCCTTGCTCCCGCGCACCGTGTCCGCGTAGTGGCTCGCGGACTCGCGGAAGGAGTCCGTGACCGACGTGTCCCCGTCCTCCGACCGGCGCGGGTAGTGGCCGTCCATGAGCCGCTGGTAGTCGCGGCTCTCCGACCACTTCTTCAGCTCGGCCGCCCGCACCGTCGTGAACGGGTGGGAACGCGGCAGCACGTTCAGGATCTTCAGTACCGAGTCGCGCAGGTCACCGCCCGCCTCGTACTCCTCCGCCTGCGCGAGGAACGCGTCCACGTTCATCTCGTGCAGATGGTGTCCGCCCGCCAGCTTCATCAGGCCGCGCATCGACGCCTGGAGGTCCTGGCCGACCAGCAGGCCGGCCCGGTCCGCCGACAGCTCCGACTTGCGGAACCACTCCCGCAGCGCCGTGACGATCGCCATGACCGCCACGTTGCCGAGCGGGATCCACGCCACCTTCAGCGCCAGGTTGGTGAGGAACAGCAGCACCGTCCGGTACACGGAGTGCCCCGAGAGGGCATGGCCCACCTCGTGGCCGACGACGGCGCGCATCTCCTCCTCGTCCAGCAGCTCCACCAGGCCCGTGGTGACCACGATGATCGGCTCGTCCAGGCCGATGCACATCGCGTTGGGCTTCGGGTCCTGCGTGACGTACATCGGCGGGACCTTCTCCAGGTCGAGGATGTAGCAGGCGTCCCGCAGCATGTCGTGGAGATGGGCGAACTGCGCGTCGCCCACCCGCACGGAGTCCGAGAGGTACAGCAGCCTCAGGCTGCGCTCGGGCAGCAGCCCGCTCAGTGCCTTGAACACGGTGTCGAAGCCGCTGAGCCGGCGCAGGGCGACGAGCGCGGAACGGTCCGCGGGATGCTCGTAGGCGCGGGAGGAGATGCCGGGGAAGCGCCGGCGCGTACGGCTCGGCACGTTCTCATGGCCGTTCTCTGTCATGGTTGCCCCCATTTTCATGCGAGATCCGACTCGTCCCCCTGACAGACCTCAGCGTAGGCGGTGCTCCGGAAGACCGCCGAGGCTGTGGATAACGGCCTGTGGACAACGGCCCGCGCCACGACAACGCCTGAGTCGGCGTGAGGGTGCCCGCACCGCCCGCATACGATGTGCGCGAAGTCTCCGCTCCGACTCCGATGGATTGGTCCCGCAGAAGATGAGCAGCCTCCACACCGCCGCCGCCCACCTGGTCACGCTCGCCGAGGGCGGCGAGCACGGCGGCAACCACGAAAGCCTCAACCCCTACCTCACCGGTGGTGGCGCCCTCCTCGCGCTGCTGCTCCTGCTCTGGGTCACCACCCGCTTCAACCGCGACCGCTGAGCCGGCGCCCGCCGGGACCAGGCCGCACCGCCGTGCCGTTAGGCTCTGCACGCATGGGAGAGCAGGAAGTGCCGAGAAGTCCCGGCAAGCGCCGCCTGGGCGTGATGGGTGGGACGTTCGACCCGATCCACCACGGACACCTGGTGGCCGCCAGCGAGGTGGCCGCCCTGTTCCACCTCGACGAGGTGGTGTTCGTACCGACCGGGCAGCCCTGGCAGAAGAGCCACAGGACGGTGTCCCCGGCCGAGGACCGCTACCTCATGACGGTCATCGCCACGGCGTCGAACCCGCAGTTCTCGGTCAGTCGCATCGACATCGACCGGGCGGGCCCCACGTACACCATCGACACCCTGCGGGACCTGCGCTCCCTCAACCCGGACACGGACCTGTTCTTCATCACCGGCGCCGACGCGCTGTCGCAGATCATGCCCGGTTGGCGCAACGCCGAGGAACTCTTCTCGCTCGCGCACTTCATCGGGGTGACCCGCCCCGGCCACGACCTGTCGGACGACGGCCTGCCCAAGGGCGGCGTCTCCCTCGTCGAGGTGCCCGCGCTCGCCATCTCGTCGTCGGACTGCCGGGAGAGGGTCGCACAGGGCGATCCCGTCTGGTACCTGGTGCCGGACGGCGTGGTGCGCTACATCGACAAGCGCCAGTTGTACCGGGGCCAGTGAGCTACGGAGAGGGGCACCGGTGAACGACCAGAACAGCCACTACGACCCGTACTACCCGCCGCAGCCGCAGATCGTCGGCTACGACGAGTACGGGCAGCCGGTGTACCAGCAGGCCCAGCAGCCGCCCCAGCCCGAGCAGCAGAACTACGCGTACGGCTACGACCCGTACGCGCAGGCGACCCAGCCCTATCCCGAGCCCCAGCCGTACCCCCAGGACCAGCAATATCAGGGGTACCCGGGGTACGAGGAGCAGGGGCAGCCGGGCCACGGCGGCTACGACCCGTACGGCACCCCGCAGTGGCAGGTCCCCCAGGCCCCCCAGGCCCCCCAGGCCCCCCAGGTCCCCGCCGTCCAGCCGCCGCAGCCCGCCCCACCGGTGCCCGGCCAGGTGGCCGCGCCCGCGGGCGTGCCCGAGCAGCGCCGCCCCGCCCCCGAACCCCAGGACTTCACCACCCCCGAGCCGCCCGCGGAGAACCCGCCCGGCGGCGGCCCGCGCACCGACGGGGACGTCCGCGGACCCCACGGCCGGCGCGACTCCCGGGAGCAGGGGAGCGCCGGTGACGGCGGGGACTACCGCACCGAGCAGTTCGCCTTCGTCGACGAGCCCGACGAGGAGTCCGAGGACGCCATCGACTGGCTCAAGTTCACCGAGAGCCGCTCGGAGCGCCGCGAGGAGGCCAAGCGGCGCGGCCGCAACCGGGTCGTCGCGCTCTGCGTCGCCCTCGCCCTGGCCCTCGTCGGCGGCGTCGGCTACCTCTGGTACGAGGGGATGCTCCCGGGCCTGTCCGAGAAGGGCGCCCAGCAGGGCGGCACCACCGCGACCGGTCCCCAGAAACGCGACGTGATCGTCCTCCACCTGCACAACACGAAGGACGAGGCCACCTCGACGGCCCTCCTGGTCGACAACGCCACCACCAAGCAGGGCACCACCGTCCTGCTGCCGAACGCCCTCGCCGTGGCCAACGACGACGGGACGACCACCACCCTCGGCAAGTCCGTCGAGGACGACGGCTCCTCCGGCACCCGCGAGGCCATCGGCTCCCTCCTCGGCACCAGGATCACCGGTACGTGGCGACTCGACACGCCCTACCTGGAGAACCTCGTCGAACTCGTCGGCGGCGTCGACCTCACCACCGACACGGAGGTGCCCGCCGCCAAGGAGGGCGGGACCCCGGTCGTGCGGAAGGGCGAGAACCAGACGCTCGACGGGCGCATGGCCGTCGCCTACGCCACGTACCGAGGCCCGGGCGAGTCCGAGACGGCGCAGCTCCAGCGGTTCGGCCAGATCGTGCACGGGGTGCTCCGCAAGATGTCGGACGACCCCGAGAGCGCCACCATGACGATCCAGTCCCTGGCGCAGATCCTGGACCCGTCGCTCCCCGACAAGGACCTGGGCGCGTCACTGGCCAAACTTGCCGAGCGCGCCAAGACGGGGGCCTACAAGACCGAGCTGCTGCCCGTGCAGGGCGACGGGCGGCTCACCGAGGAGGCCACGCGCGGTGTGGTCGAGGACGTCCTCGGCGGATCCGTCAGCGCCCCCGAGCCGGGCTCCGTGGTCAGGGTCGGCGTCCGCAACGCCAGCGGTGACGGCGACGCCGCCGAGGCCGCGCGGATCGTCCTGGTCAACGGCGGCTACGCGGTCATCGACGGCGGCGCCGCGGACGGCACGGAGAGCACCTCGGAGGTCCTCTACGGCGACGCGGCGCAGAAGGCCAAGGCGGACGAGGTCGCCAAGACGCTCGGGCTCCCCGCCCGCGCCGTCCGCAAGGGCGAAGCGCCCGCGAACGCCGACGTCACCGTCGTCCTCGGCAAGGACTACGAGGCCAAGTAACGGTTTGCCGGGCTGTCGGCGGCACGTGAGACCCTTGAGGTGTCCTTTGACCGCCGACGAAAGCCTGCTTGTGACCGCCACCGACCGATCCATCGCGCTCGTCAACGCCGCCGCCCAGGCGGCCGCCGACCGGCTCGCGCACGACATCATCGCGTACGACGTCAGCGACGTGCTGTCGATCACCGACGCCTTCCTGCTCGCCTCCGCGCCCAACGACCGCCAGGTCAAGTCGATCGTCGACGAGATCGAGGAGCGGCTGAACAAGGAACTGGGCGCCAAGCCGGTGCGCCGCGAGGGCGACCGCGAGGCCCGCTGGGTCCTCCTCGACTACGTCGACATCGTCGTCCACGTCCAGCACAGCGAGGAGCGGGTCTTCTACGCTCTGGAGCGGCTCTGGAAGGACTGCCCCGAGCTGCCGCTGCCCGAGGACGCCGTGAAGACCCGCGGCAAGGCGGCGGAGCACGCCCGGCTCAGCGGTGCCGACGGCTCCGGCCCCGACGGCCTCCCCGGCGACGGAGCGGACGGTGAGCTGCGCTGAGCGCCACCAAGGGCGGCAGGGGCCGCCGCATCGTCCTCTGGCGCCACGGCCAGACCTCCTGGAACCTGGAGCGCCGCTTCCAGGGCAGCACCGACATCGAGCTGACCGAGACGGGCCTCGCCCAGGCGCGCCGGGCCGCCCGGCTGCTCGCCGCCCTCAAGCCGGACGCGATCATCGCGTCCGACCTCAAGCGGGCCGCGGCCACCGCCGCCGAGCTCGCCGCGATCACGGGGCACCCGGTCAGCCACGACGCCGCGCTCCGCGAGACGTACGCCGGGGTCTGGCAGGGGCTGACCCACGAGGAGATCCTCGCCCGCCACGGTGACGAGTACCGCGCGTGGAAGCGCGGCGAGCCCGTGCGGCGCGGCGGCGGCGAGCTGGAGACCGAGGTCGCCGACCGGGCCGCCCCCGTCGTGCTGGAGCACGTCGGGAAGCTGCCCGAGGACGGCACCCTCGTCGTGGTCAGCCACGGCGGCACGATCCGCACCACGATCGGCCGGCTCCTGGGCCTCCCCTCGCACAACTGGGAGAGCCTCGGCGGTCTCTCCAACTGCTGCTGGTCCGTCCTGGGGGAGGGCGCGCGGGGCTGGCGACTGCTGGAGCACAACGCCGGCACGCTCCCCGAGCCGGTCCTCGGCGACGACGACTGACCTGGATTTCACTTTCGGGCAGGTGACAGGCTAAAGTTCTTCTTGTTCGCAGCGCGGAGCGCCGAGAACACGAGGGGCTATAGCTCAGTTGGTAGAGCGCTTGCATGGCATGCAAGAGGTCAGGAGTTCAATTCTCCTTAGCTCCACAGCCCAGGATCCCGTCCCCAGTAGGGGGCGGGATTTCTGCGTACGAACCCCTGTCGCCCGTCCTCCGGGCCCTTCCCGGGGCCCATTCCGGTGGGAGGCCCGGACCGGCCGTCGGACGTCGCTGCCGCCCCACCGGGGCCGTGGCAGAATCGGACGGCCGGAGGGGCTACGGACCGGACGGGAGGAAGCGTGCGCGAGGCCGCCAGCAGATTCGAGGAACCCGCCGCACGGCTCGCCACCACACAGGCGCGCACCGACCTCACCTGCCCCGCCTGCGGTTCCTCGGACGTCGCCCAGATGCTCGGTGACAACGGCGGCGTGTCCTACGTCTGCACGTCCTGCGGCCACAGCTGGAGCTGATCGATGGGTGCACACAGGCGGAAGTGCGACTGGTGCGGCAGTGGCACGCCGATCGTCCGCGACATGGATCCGGTCAACCCGGACTACCAGTACTGGTGCGAGGAGTGCGCGCGGGCGCTGATCATAAAAGGCGACCCCATCGAGACGTACCGCGAACTCGAAGGGGAGCCGATCTACGGGCGCCTGCTCGACGAGCACTGCGCCCTGAAACGCTTCTACTCGTTCGCGACGGCCTGAGCCCGCCCGGGGGCGGACCGCCCGGTGCCGAGCGGTCCGCCCCCGGACCACCCGCCCCCGGCCCGCGTCCGCGCGACCCAGACGGCGAACACGCCCAGCAGCGCGAGCCCCAGCAGCGTGTAGAGGCCGGACAGCAGCATCTGCCAGCCGTTCTGGTGCAGTTCGAGCCGTATCGGCGCGGGGGCGTGCGGCACCCACCACAGTGCGAACGACCCGAACACCAGGGCCGCCCCGGCCGTCCACACCGGGCGGACGCGCGTGGCGAGCAGGACCAGCGCCGGCACGCACCACACCCAGTGGTGCGACCACGAGATCGGGCTCACCAGCAGCGCCGTCACGGCACACGCCACCACCGCCACCGGCCGGTCCCCGCGCAGCGCCGCGAGCACCGCCACGGCCAGCCCGGCGACGCCCACCACGGCCGCCGCGACCACCCACCACACACCCGGGTCGGTCGTGTGCAGCAGCCGCGCCAGTACCCCGCTCAGCGACTGGTTGGCCGTCTCCTCGGTACGGCCGACCCGGCTCGTCTTGAAGATCATCTCGGTCCAGAAGCGGCGCGAGTCGTACGGCAGGACCAGCGCCGACGCGATCGTCACCACCAGGAACGCCACCGTCGCCCGCACCCCGCGGCGCAGCCACTCGTTCCGCCGCGGCGCCCAGCCTTCGCTCCGCGCGCGTGCCACCCCCACGGCGAACAGCAGGACGACGAAGAGGCCCGGTGTGAGCTTCACCGCAGTGGCGAGCCCGATGCCCACCCCGGCCCAGCGGCTGTCCGCCCGACGTGTCAGATCCCACATCACCGCGACCGTGATCAGCAGGTTGATCTGGCCGTACCGGAACGTCTGCCACACCGGCTCGCACCACACCAGGGCCGCCGCCAGCCACAGGGCCGCCCCCGGCTGCGTCCAGAACGCCCCGCCCCGCCGGCGCGCGGCCGGACCGCACGACGTCACCAGCCGCAGCGACAGGTGCGCCAGCGCCACCAGCAGCAGCAGGTTCCCGAGCGTGGCCAGCGCCCGCATCTCCGGTACGCCGATCAGGGGCAGCGGCGTGAACACCAGCGCGGCGAACGGCGGATACGTCATCGGCAGGTTCGCCGACGTGGCCCGCATCGCGTACAGGTCCCCGCCCGCCAGGACCGTCGCCCCCTCGGCCCGGTAGACCGACAGGTCGAGCATCGACACGTGGGAGGCGTGCTGCGCGGCCCAGAAGGCCGCGAAGGACAACAGGCAGGTCCCCAGGGCGGCAAGCGGCAGGCTCCGGAGGCGGGTCTGAGCGGTCACGGTCGCGGTCACGTGCGCCGACGCTACCCGTCCCGCCGACCCTCCGGCCGGGGCGGGGGACAAACGATTTGGTGCTTCACCGGGGGGACCGTGTAATGTTCTCTGTGTCGCCGCGAGGGAAGCCCGCAAGGGAAACCGAGCAGGGCGGCGCACCGCAAGGGGCTATAGCTCAGTTGGTAGAGCGCTTGCATGGCATGCAAGAGGTCAGGAGTTCAATTCTCCTTAGCTCCACAGCCCGAGAAGGCGGGCCATCCGGTCGGATGGCCCGCCTTCTTCGTGTCCGGCCCCAACCCCGGCCGCTGCTCCGCGCCTTGCGTTCGACGAGGCGGAGCGGAACGCTCCCGCCACGCCTCCTGCTCCGGGCGCGGTGTCCGGTCCGCGGCCGGCCGCCACCCGCGCGGCTGCCGGCGCGCCGGGTCGTGCCGGGTCGCGCCGTCCGAGAGATCCCGCTCGGCGACCGCGCACCGCCCCAGTCCATCGGTTTCGAGCCGGCCGGGCCCCGGCTCGGCGCCGGGGCGGAGAGCGCAGAAGAGGTCCACCGCGACCGGCCCGGGCGGCGGACGCCGTCAGCGGCGCCGGGGACGGAACGCCGGTGCCGACATCCGGGAACCCGCGGAATCCGTCCCTTCCACCGACGGCCGGAAAGGACGAGGAGAACGAGGGCGGCCACGGACAAGCCTCTCCGTACCGGACGGCGCAGGCCCCGCCTCACCGACGGAGAAGAAGGGATCTCGCGGCAAGGGGTCCGGGAGGCTGCGAATGACGCGGACGGGATCCTGGCGGCGCTCGCCGCAGCCGCCCCCACCGGTGAGTGAGGGTGGTGCGGATCCGCCGGCTCGACGGCCCGTGACCGACCCGGGACTGCCCGGAAACGCGCCGATGCGCCGTGCGGTCCGGTACGCGCGCGTAGTGCCACGGTGACGCCACTGCCCGTGTCCGAGTGGCGGGACGGTGCGATGCGGCCCGTGGGGCCGCTGCTGTACCCTGGCGCCATGCGTGCCGTACGCCTTCTGCTTAGCGAGCCGCGCTGATCAGTGCCGGCGGGTGAGAAATCCGCTCGGAATCGGCGCGGCGTCCCCTCCTGTGTGAGGGGATTTTTCATTTCGCCGCGCCGACGGAATCGGGCGCGGCGGCAGCGAAGCAGAGACGATCGATGGAGCTTCAGAGGATCATGACCGAGACGAATTCGGCTGCCGAGACGGCGGCCCCGCATCGTTATACGGCGGCCATGGCGGCCGACATCGAGGCACGCTGGCAGGACTTCTGGGACGCCGAGGGAACCTACGCCGCGCCCAACCCGAGCGGTGACCTGGCGGGCGATCCGGAGCTGGTCGCCCGGCCCAAGAAGTTCATCATGGACATGTTCCCCTACCCGTCCGGTGCCGGCCTGCACGTCGGCCACCCGCTGGGGTACATCGCCACCGACGTGTACGCCCGGTACCAGCGGATGACCGGCCACAACGTCCTCCACACGCTGGGCTTCGACGCCTTCGGCCTGCCCGCCGAGCAGTACGCCGTGCAGACCGGTACGCACCCGCGCGTGTCGACCGAGGCGAACATGGAGAACATGAAGGCCCAGCTGCGTCGGCTGGGCCTGGGCCACGACAAGCGCCGGTCGTTCGCCACGATCGACCCGGACTACTACAAGTGGACCCAGTGGATCTTCCTGCAGATCTTCAACTCCTGGTACGACGAGGACGCGAAGAAGGCCCGGCCGATCGCCGACCTGGTCGCCGGGTTCGAGAGCGGTGAGCGTGCCGTACCGGGCACCACGCGCGCGTGGAGCGAGCTGAGCGCCACCGAACGCGCCGACGTGCTGAGCGAGTACCGCCTGGCGTACGCCTCCGACGCGCCGGTCAACTGGTGCCCCGGCCTGGGCACCGTCCTGGCCAACGAGGAGGTCACCGCCGACGGCCGCTCCGAGCGGGGCAACTTCCCCGTCTTCAAGGCGAAGCTGCGCCAGTGGAACATGCGCATCACCGCCTACGCGGACCGTCTGCTGGAGGACCTGGACGCGCTGGACTGGCCCGAGGCCATCAAGCTGCAGCAGCGCAACTGGATCGGCCGCTCCGAGGGCGCCCGCGTCGACTTCCCCGTAGGCGACGACGCGATCACCGTCTTCACCACGCGCCCGGACACGCTGTTCGGCGCGACCTACATGGTGCTGGCCCCCGAGCACGACCTGGTCGACCGGATCGTCCCGGAGGCCTGGCCGGCCGGCACGCCCGCGCTGTGGACGGGCGGGCACGCCACCCCGGCGCTGGCCGTCGACGCGTACCGCAAGCAGGCCGCCGCCAAGTCCGACGTGGAGCGGCAGGCCGAGGCGAAGGAGAAGACCGGCGTCTTCACCGGCGCCCACGCCGTCAACCCGGTCAGCGGCGAGCGGGTCCCGGTCTTCATCGCCGACTACGTGCTGATGGGCTACGGCACGGGCGCCATCATGGCCGTCCCGGCGCACGACACCCGCGACTTCGCCTTCGCCCGAGCCTTCGACCTGCCCATGCGCTGCGTCGTCGAGCCGAACGACGGCCGTGGTACGGACCCGGCCACGTGGGACGACGCCTTCGACTCGTACGACGCGAAGATCGTCGCGTCGGCCAACGACGACGTGTCCCTGGACGGCCTGGGCGTCGTCGAGGCCAAGGCGGAGATCACCCGCTGGTTGGAGTCCCGCGGCATCGGCGAGGGCACCGTCAACTACCGGCTGCGTGACTGGCTGTTCAGCCGCCAGCGGTACTGGGGCGAGCCCTTCCCGATCGTCTACGACGAGGACGGTGTCGCCCACGCGCTGCCCGAGTCGATGCTGCCGCTGGAACTGCCCGAGGTCGACGACTACGCGCCGCGCACCTTCGACCCCGACGACGCCGACACGCAGCCGGAGACCCCGCTGTCCCGCAACGAGGACTGGGTCAACGTCACCCTGGACCTGGGCGACGGTCCCAAGCGGTACCGCCGCGAGACCAACACCATGCCCAACTGGGCCGGTTCCTGCTGGTACGAGCTGCGCTACCTGGACCCGCACAACGACGACCGGCTGGTCGACCCGGACATCGAGCGGTACTGGATGGGCCCGCGGGAGGGCATGCCGCACGGCGGCGTCGACCTGTACGTGGGCGGCGCCGAACACGCCGTCCTGCACCTGCTGTACGCCCGGTTCTGGTCGAAGGTCCTGTACGACCTGGGCCACGTCTCGTCCGCCGAGCCGTTCCACCGGCTGTTCAACCAGGGCATGATCCAGGCGTACGTGTACCGCGACGCGCGCGGGATCGCCGTCCCGGCCGCCGAGGTCGAGGAGCGCGACGGCGCGTTCTGGTACCAGGGCGAGAAGGTCGGCCGCGTCCTGGGCAAGATGGGCAAGTCCCTGAAGAACGCGGTCACCCCGGACGAGATCTGCGCCGAGTACGGCGCGGACACGCTGCGGCTGTACGAGATGGCCATGGGCCCCCTGGACGTGTCCCGCCCGTGGGACACGCGCGCGGTGGTGGGCCAGTACCGGCTGCTGCAGCGGCTGTGGCGCAACATCGTCGACGAGTCGACCGGTGAGGTCACCGTCGTCGACACCGAGCCGGACGAGGACACGCTGCGCGCCCTGCACAAGGCCATCGACGGGGTCTCCCAGGACATGGCCGCGATGCGGTTCAACACGGCCATCGCCAAGATCACCGAGCTGAACAACCACCTGACCAAGGCGGGCGGCGCCGTGTCCCGGTCGGTCGCCGAGCGGCTGGTCCTGCTGGTCGCGCCGCTGGCCCCGCACATCGCCGAGGAACTGTGGCGCAAGCTGGGCCACAGCGGTTCCGTCGTCCACCAGGACTTCCCGGTCGCCGACCCGGCGTACGTCGTCGACGAGACCGTGACGTGCGTCGTGCAGATCAAGGGCAAGGTCAAGGCACGGCTGGAGGTCTCCCCGTCCATCACGGACGCGGAGCTGGAGGCGCTGGCCCTGGCCGATCCGGCGGTGGTGGCCGCCCTGGGCGGCGCGGACATCCGCAAGGTCATCGCCCGCGCGCCGAAGCTGGTGAACATCGTCCCGGCGTGACCGGCCGCCGGGTCCCGTCGTGTGACGCCGCCCCGGATTCGGCCCCTAGGGGCAGGTTGGGGGTTTCCGGAACCCCCGACCTGCCCTTCGGCGTTTACCGTGGAGGGAACACACGACGACGAGGGGACTCCATGACAGAGGCGATCGTGATCCTGGCGCTGCTTTTCGTCGCCTTCGTCGCGCTCGGTGTGTACGTGAGCGTGAAGGCGGTCAAGGCCGCCAAGCGCGGCGTCGACCGCACTCTCACGCAGGCCCGGCGTACGGTCGAGGACACCACCCTCCGTGCCAAGAGCTACGGGCAGGGCGGCGTCGCGAGGGAGCTGGCGCAGCTGCGGCTCTCCCTGCGCACCTCCATGCGGGCCACGCAGGACGCCCTGGAGGCCGGTGCGCCGGAGGACGCCTCGCTCCGGGAGTCGCTGGACCTGTTCCAGCGGCTCAGCGCTCACGGGCACGAGCTGGACGAGGAGCTCAAGCGGCTGGAGCGGGACCCCGACAGGGCCACGGTCGCCGAACGGCTGGAGGAGCTGCGGGAGCGCACACGGCGGATCACGGACTCCGCCGACTCCCTGCGCTGGGCGGCCAGGGACCGGGCGCAGAGGTTCGCCCAGGACGACCTGGACCTGCTCAGCGCCCAGATCGACGTGGAGGCCGGCGCGCTGCGCCACTGGTCGGAGCCGGAGACCTCCGCGCCGGTGGACCGCGGTGGGACGAAGGCCGCGGCGGCGCCCGAGCAGGGGCGTCCGGCGGCGGACACGGACGAGGAGACGGGGGCGGAGGCGCGCAGGGCCGCCGGGAACGGCCCGGCCGACGGAGCCCGGCCGGCCATCACCGCGCGCGACCCGCGCCTCGGCACCGGCTACCCCTGGCAGAAGTCGGCACGTCCCGAGACCACCAACTGACCACGTCGACCGGGGAGAACGGGCCCGGGCTGCTCTCCGGCGCCGCCTGCGGGTAACCTCCCGGTCATGTCCCGCCATGTCGCGATCGTCACCGATTCCACGGCCTACCTGCCGCCGCAGACGATGGAGCGGCACGGTATCACCGCAGTACCGCTGACCGTCGTCCTGGGCGACCAGGCCCTGGAAGAGGGCACGGAGATCTCGGCCCGTTCCCTCGCCCAGGCCCTGCAGAAGCGACGCTCCGTCACCACCTCCCGCCCCAGCCCGGAGGTGTTCGCCGCCCACTACCGCGAGGTCGCCGCGGAGGGCGCCACCGGGATCGTCTCGCTGCACCTGTCGGCCGAGCTGTCCGGCACGTACGAGGCGGCGCTGCTCGCGGCCCGGGAGGCGCCGGTGCCGGTGCGGGTCGTCGACACGGGGATGATCGCCATGGCGCTGGGCTTCTGCGCCGTCGCGGCTGCCGAGGCCGCGCGGGCGGACTGCGGCCTGGACGAGGTCGTGGCCGCTGCGGAGAAGCGGGCCTCCGGTACCTCCGCGTACTTCTACGTCGACACCCTCGACTACCTCCGGCGCGGCGGGCGCATCGGGGCCGCCCGGGCCCTGCTCGGCTCGGCACTGGCCGTGAAACCCCTGCTGGAGCTGAGCGGCGGACGCATCGAGCCGAGGGAGAAGGTGCGGACCGCGTCGAAGGCCATCGCCCGGCTCGAGGAGATCGCCGCCGAACGGGCGGGACGGGCCGTCGTCGACATCGCCGTGCACCACCTCGCCGCCGCCGAGAGGGCCGACACGCTCGCCGGTCACCTGCGCGGCCGTGTTCCGGGCCTGGCCGACCTGCACGTCAGCGAGGTCGGCGCGGTGATCGGCGCGCACACCGGTCCGGGGTTGCTGGGAGTGGTCGTCTCCCAGAGGTGAAGCCTTCCGTTTCACCCTTCAGGGTGGCGGAGTTTTCCCCAACTGCTAGGTTTTCCACGGAAATCGGCACGGCTCGGCAGAATCGCACGAATGTGTCTACCGTGCTGTGACATGACGACACGAACACGTTCCGTAATCAGGGTTGCGTCGGTTTCCTCCCGCGCCTCCCACGCTCCCCTCGTTTCCCGCCGGCTCGCGGTGACGAGCGGACCGGGCCGGGCCCGCGGCTCCGACAGCCGGACGCGCGGCCGTACGGGCGGAAGGGTCCGGGGACGGCACCGGGCCGGAGACCCCGAGGACCACACCGCCGTGCCGTCCGCGCCGGCCCCCAGGACCAGGGCGGACGCGCTGATGGCGGGCACCGACCCGCCGTCGCACCGGGACCCCGCCGGACCCCCGACGCCCGGCGGGGCTCCGGTGCCCGGCGGGGATCCGACGCCTCCGCACGCGCCGTCCGCGCCCTCGCCGGTCGGGGCGGTCCCGAGGTGGAGGTTCGCGCTGCGCGAGCGGTTACCCGTGTGGGTACAGACGAGGTGCGGGCTCGAACGCCGCACGCTGGGCGCACTGGCCGTCATCCTGGTCGTGGGGGCGGTGCTCGCCGGGTGCTACTTCTGGGCGGGCCGTCCCGAGACCGTGCGTGCGCCCGAGGTGGTCGGGCGCGCCGCGACCGCGGTGACCGTGCCGGCGGAACCGCCCCGGTTCCCGACCGGCCCGCAGGCCGCCGCTGTCGCTGCCGCCGTACCGCCGGGGTCGCCGTCGGCGGCGGGGTCGCCCTCGGCCGTGGTCGTCGTCGACGTGAGCGGCAAGGTACGGCGGCCCGGCGTGCTGCGGCTCCCGATGGGAGCCCGTGTCGTCGACGCGCTCCGCGCCGCCGGCGGCGTCCCGCCGGGCACGGACACCACCGGGCTCAACCGGGCACGTGTCCTGGTGGACGGTGAGCACGTCCTGGTCGGCGTCCCGGCCGCCGGACCGCCCGGCACCCTGCCGGTGGCGGCCCCGGAAGCCGCCGGAACCGGGGCGGCGGAAGGTCCGGTCAGCCTCAACACCGCCACCGTCGAACAGCTCGACACGCTGCCCGGGGTGGGACCGGTCCTCGCACGCCACATCGTCGAGCACCGTGCCCAGCACGGCGGCTTCCGGTCGGTCGAGGAACTGCGCCAGGTCCGCGGCATCGGCGCCCGCCGCTTCGCCGACCTCCGTCCCCGCGTACGGCTGTGACGCCCGGTCAGGCACCACCGGCAGCACCCGGCACGGCAAACGGCCCCACGACCAGTCCCGGGCCGCGCCCGGGGCCCCGTGCCGAGGTTCACAGCGCGTCGGGCAACCTGCCGGGAGCCGCCAGCCCCCGGCAGGAGGGGCCGGCCGATCTGCGGCTGGTGGCGCCCGCCCTGGCGGCATGGGCGGCGGCGGCACTCGCCCTGGGCCTCCCCGGCTGGTGGACGGTGACCGGTGTCGTCCTGTGCGGTGCCGTGGCGGCAGCCCTCCTCCTGGGCGGACGGCCGAAGTACGTGCCGGGCCCCGGCGGGCGGCGGAGGAGGAACGCCACCGCGTGCGCCGCCGTGTTGCTGTGCGCCGCGGCCGGCGCGACCTCGGCGGGGTTGCACGGAGCGGACCTGCGCCGCGGACCGGTCCCCGCGCTGGCGGGGGAGCACGCGACGGTCACGGCCGACGTGACGGTCCGTTCCGACCCGAGGCC
This sequence comes from Streptomyces tamarix, assembly GCF_032423885.1. NCBI lineage: Bacteria > Bacillati > Actinomycetota > Actinomycetes > Kitasatosporales > Streptomycetaceae > Streptomyces > Streptomyces tamarix. The sequence continues at coordinate 104,001 of NZ_JAWCTQ010000013.1, forward strand.
CGTCGTCCCCCGGGTGCGCGGCAACCGGCCGATGCCCGCCTCCGTCGTCCTGAACGCGGAGGTGACGCGGGTGACGGCGCCGGACGGGGCGGCGACACGGGTCCGCACGCCGATCCTCGTGATGGCACGGCCCGGGGAGGGGGGACGGCACGGCGATGCCTGGCTGCGGCTACTGCCGTCGACCAGACTGCACGTGACCGGGCGGCTCGCACCGCCACGCCGCTCCGGCGACCCGTTCGCCGCCGTGCTGTACGCCGGTACGGGACCACCCCGCGTCACCGGCCCGCCGAGCACCCCGCACCGCACGGCCGGGCAACTGCGTGCCGGGCTGCGCGAAGCGACCGACGGACTGCCCGCGGACGCGCGGGCGCTGCTGCCCGGCCTGGTCGTCGGCGATACCTCACGGATCCCCGAGGACCTGCGGAGGGCGTTCGAGGCGACGGACCTGACCCACCTGCTCGCCGTTTCCGGCAGCAACTTGACGATCGTGCTGCTGCTGCTCATCGGGCCCGCCGGCAGAGCGACGAGCGCCGAGCGGGGAGGGCTCGCGCCCCGGCTGGGTGTCTCCCTGCGGGGGACGGCCCTGCTGGGCGGGGCGCTGACGTTGGCGTTCGTGGTGGTGTGCCGGCCCGAACCGAGTGTGTTGCGCGCAGCCGCGTGCGGGTTGATCACCCTGCTCGCCATCGGCACCGGCCGCCGCCGGTCGCTGATCCCCGCCCTCGCCGGGGCCGTCCTGCTGCTGGTGCTGTACGACCCGTGGCTGGCCCGCGGGTACGGGTTCCTGCTGTCCGTTCTGGCGACCGGCGCGCTCCTCACGATCGCCCCGCGCTGGAGTGCCGCCCTCCAGGGGCGCGGGGTCCCGCCGCGTGTCGCGGAGGCACTGGCCGCGGCGGCGGCCGCGCAGGCGGTGTGCGCGCCGGTGGTGGCCGTTTTCGCGGCGCGGGTGAGTCTGGTGGCGATCCCCTGCAACCTGTCGGCCGAACTGGCGGTGGCGCCGGCGACGGTGCTCGGGTTCGCCGCGCTGGGGATCGCTCCGCTGGCCATGCCGGTGGCCCGGCTGCTCGCCGAGTGTGCCGCCTGGCCCGCCGGATGGGTGGCATCCGTCGCTCGGACCGGGGCCTCCCTGCCCGGAGCGGAGACGGACTGGCCGGGTGGCTGGCGGGGCGGGTTGCTGCTGGCCGCCGTGACCGCGGCGCTACTGCTCGCGGTGCGCCGGCTGCCGTACCGGCCGTGGGTGGCCGCCGGGTGCGCCGGGGCGCTGCTGCTCGCCGTCGTGCGGCCCGTGCCGATCACCCGGGTCGTCACCGGGTGGCCGCCGCCCGGTTGGGTGTTCGCGATGTGCGACGTGGGCCAGGGCGATGCCACCGCCCTGGCGGTGGGGGACGGCACGGCCGTCGTGGTCGACGCGGGACCGGACCCCGAGCCGGTGGACCGGTGCCTGCGGGACCTGGGCGTCAGCCGCGTGCCGCTCGTGCTGCTCACCCACTTCCACGCCGATCACGTGTCCGGGCTGCCGGGCGTGCTGCGCGGCCGGTCCGTGGGGGTGATCCAGACGACAGGGTTCCTCGACCCGCCCGGACAGGCCGCGTTCGTCCGCCGGACGGCCGCCGCGGCACACGTCCCCGTGGTCCACGCGGTGCCCGGGGAGCGGCGCAGGGCCGGGCCGCTCGACTGGGAGGTGCTGTGGCCCGCGCCCGTCGCCGGATTCGCCCCGGAGGGGCCCAACGACGCCAGCGTCACCCTGCTCGTCCGCACCCGGGGAGGGGTGACCCTGCTGCTCCTCGGTGACCTGGAGCCGCCGTCCCAGCGGGGCCTCTGGCGGGTTCATCCCGCGCTGCCGAGGGTCGACGTCCTCAAGGTCGCGCACCACGGCTCGGCACACCAGGATCCCGAACTGCTCGGCAGGGCGCGGCCCCGGCTCGCCCTGGTGTCGGTCGGGCGCGACAACCCGTACGGGCATCCGTCGTCCCGTACGCTCGACGCCCTCCGCAAGGCGGGCGCGGCCGTGCTGCGGACAGACCGGGACGGCGCCATCGTGGTGACTGGTTCCGGCCGGGACCTGCGGGCGGTCACCCGGCACCCTCCGTAGGCTCCGGGCGGGCGCCGGCGCGGGACCGGCGGGCCCGCCGGCTCACACCAGCCAGGTGCCGTCGCGCATCAGGAGCCGGCCGGGCAGTTCGTCCTCCTCGCGCCAGGCCTTCACGGACCGGGGAGTCACCCGCAGGTAGACCCACGGCTCGCGGTCGCGGGGGTCCCAGCCCAGCTTGGCGGCGAACGCGTCGGCCGAGGCCCGCAGCAGGTCACGGCCCTCGACCACCTCCGCGAGGCCGTCCACCAGCACCACGTCACGGGTGTGTCCGAGGCTGAGCCGGACGCGGCCGCGCGGGGTGAGGTTCCGGGCGGTGGGGTTGGTCCGCCGCGTCGACATCAGGAGGGTCCCGTCGTCCCAGACGAACGACAGCGGTACGAGGAGGGGCTCGCCCGCGGCCGAGGCGGTCGCCACCCACAGGTCGTGGTCCTCCTCCAGCCGTCTGAGGACATCGCGCTTGCGCTGCTGCCGGTCGCGGACCGGCTCACGGATGATCATGGAGGCACGCTACGGGCCGGCCCGGCGTCGCACCTCGGGCATCGGACGGAGGGCCGGCGTACTAGGCCGTACCTGGAGGTCCACCGAAGGGGAGGAGGTTGAAGAATGGTGCCGTGAACGCAGTGAACGAAGAGAACCGCACCGACGAGGTCAGGCACGTGCTGGTCCTGCCCGACCGGGACGCGGCCGAGGAAGCCGCCGAGGCGCTCGCCGACCGCTACGAGCTGGACGAGGAGCCCCAACTGGTACGGGACGCCCTCGCCGGGGAGGACGACGCCGAGGACGCCCAGTGGCTCCTGGTGGTCGAGGACCCGGACGGTCGGCTGTCCCCGGTGGAGCTGGACGACTTCGCCGCCGAGTGGGACGGCTGGCGCGAGGAGCCGTAGGCGGACCGGTGGTGCGCGGCCGGGCCGGTGGTGCGGGGCGCGCGGCCGGGCCGGTGGGGCGGGGCGTGGGCGAGCTGGTGGGGCGGGCGGTGGCCGGGACGGGGTGTCGGTGGGCCGTGGGATGCTGGTCGTGATGGCTGCCAAGAAATCGACCGACGACCCGCTCGCCCCCGTCACCCTCGCCGTGGGCCAGGAGGATCTGCTGCTGGACCGCGCCGTCCAGCAGGTGGTGGCGGCCGCACGGGCCGCCGACGCCGACACGGACGTCCGCGACCTCACCGCCGACCAGCTCCAGCCCGGCGGCCTTGCCGAGCTGACGAGCCCGTCGCTGTTCGCCGAACGCAAGGTCCTGATCGTGCGCAACGCGCAGGACCTGTCGGCGGACACGGTCAAGGACGTCAAGGCGTACATCGCCGCGCCCGTGGAGGAGATCAGCCTCGTCCTCCTCCATCCGGGCGGCGCCAAGGGCAAGGGCCTGCTGGACGCGGCCCGCAAGGCGGGCGCGCGCGAGGTGGCGTGCCCCAAGACCACGAAGCCGGCGGAGCGGCTGACGTTCGTGCGGCAGGAGTTCCGGACGCTGGGGCGGTCGGCCACGCCGGAGGCGTGCCAGGCGCTCGTCGACGCGATCGGCAGCGACCTGCGGGAGCTCGCCAGCGCGGTCTCCCAGCTCACCGCGGATGTCGAGGGCACGATCGACGAGTCCGTCGTCGGCCGCTACTACACGGGTCGGGCCGAGGCGTCCAGCTTCAACGTCGCCGACCGCGCCGTGGAGGGGCGGGCGGCCGAGGCGCTGGAGGCGCTGCGCTGGTCCCTCTCGACGGGGGTGGCGCCCGTACTGATCACCAGCGCACTGGCGCAGGGTGTGCGGGCCATCGGCAAGCTGTCCTCCGCGCGGGGCGGGCGGCCCGCCGACCTCGCCCGTGAGCTGGGCATGCCGCCCTGGAAGATCGACCGCGTGCGGCAGCAGATGCGCGGCTGGACGCCTGACGGCGTGGCCATGGCCCTGCGGGCCGTCGCCGAGGCCGACGCGGGCGTCAAGGGCGGCGGCGACGACCCCGAGTACGCCTTGGAGAAGGCGGTGGTCGCCATCGCCCGGGCCGCCCGCTCCCGCCGCTGACGCCAGGACCGGCAGGCTGCGGCGACCGGCAGGCCTCGGCGACCGACAGGCCTCGGGGATCGCCGGGCCCTTACGTCCGGTGGGCCCTGCGTCCGCCGGGCCCCGCCCTGGGCGGCCCGGGCCCGGCCCCTCCCACAGCCGGTCTCCGGGGCTGTCCCCTCCTGCGGCCGGGCCCCGCGGCTGGACTCCGGGGTCGGGCTTCCGCGGTCAGTCCTTCCCCCTGCGGCTGGGCTTCCGCGGTCGGCCCCCGCAGTTGGGCCCCGTGGTCGGTCCCCTTCCGCAGTTGGGCTCCGGGGCCGGTTCTCTCCCGTGGCTGGGCCCTGCGGTCGGGCTTTCGGGGTCGCTCCCTCTCGCGGCTGGGCCCCTGCGTCCGCCGGGCCCCGCCCCGGGCGGCCCGGGTCCGGCCCCTCCCGCAGTCGGCCCCCGCAGTTGCGTCCCGGGGCCGTCCCCCTTCCGCAGCCGGACCCCGGGGCGGTCCTCTCCCGCAGCCGGACTCCGGGACTGTCCTCTCCCGCGGTCGGGCTCCGCAGCCGGGCACCGGGGGTGGCCTCTTCCGGAGCCGGGCCTCTCGCGGTTGGGCCTTTTGCGGTCGGGTGGGTCCTGGCATGCCGAAGGCCCCGGGCGCCCGTTCTGGGGAAAGAGCGGGGGCCGGGGCCTTCGGGATGTTCCAGGTGAGCCCGTACCCGCGTGGCGAACGCAGGCCGCGTACGGGCTCGGGGTGCCGGGCGGGAGCGTGGTTGAGAGGGCCCGCTTGGATCCCTTCCGGCGATCAAGTCGTCCGGTCCGTCACCCCGGGGCGCATGCCCGTGGGGATCCGGCCGGTTCCGGGGACGACGTCCCCGGGACTACAGGAGCTCAGCCCTGCAGGGCAGCCAGCTTGGACGCCAGCGCCGACTTCTTGTTGGCGGCGGCGTTCTTGTGGATGACGCCCTTGGAGACGGCCTTGTCCAGCTTGCGGGACGCCTCGCGAGTGGCCACGGTGGCCTTCTCGACGTCGCCGGAGGCGGCGGCCTCACGGGCCTTGCGGATCGCGGTCTTGAGCGACGACTTGACGGCCTTGTTGCGCAGGCGCGCCTTCTCGTTCGTCTTGTTCCGCTTGATCTGGGACTTGATGTTCGCCACGAAAGAGCCTTTTCAGGTTCGTAAGGATTCCTCGATGTGTGCCACGCTGCTGAGAGGGCCACGAGACACAGCTGCCCAGGCTACCAGCAGCGCTTCGAGCGGCCCAAACCGAGCGCCCGTCCCCGTCCGTGGGACCATGGAACCTACGTATCGATCCGACGTCGACCCGAGCAGAGACACCGGCGTACGCCCGGGCGTCTCGAGAATCAGGACCCTGCGTGCCCGCGACCCCTACCCACGTGCCCGAGCCGAGCCGTACCGACCCGGCACTGATCCGCAACTTCTGCATCATCGCGCACATCGACCACGGCAAGTCGACCCTTGCCGACCGGATGCTCCAGCTGACCGGTGTGGTCGAGCAGCGGCAGATGCGCGCTCAGTATCTCGACCGCATGGACATCGAGCGCGAGCGCGGCATCACCATCAAGTCCCAGGCCGTTCGGCTGCCCTGGGCACCCACCGAGGGTGAGCTGCAGGGCAGGACCCACATCCTCAACATGATCGACACCCCGGGCCACGTGGACTTCACGTACGAGGTGTCGCGCTCCCTCGCCGCCTGCGAGGGCACGATCCTCCTCGTCGACGCGGCCCAGGGCATCGAGGCGCAGACCCTCGCCAACCTGTACCTGGCGATGGAGAACGACCTCGCCATCGTCCCGGTCCTCAACAAGATCGACCTTCCGGCCGCCCAGCCGGAGAAGTTCGCCGAGGAGCTGGCGAACCTGGTCGGCTGCGAGCCCGACGACGTGATGCGCGTCTCGGCGAAGACGGGCCTGGGCGTCGAGGCGCTCCTCGACCGCGTCGTCAGGGACATCCCGGCCCCGGTCGGCGTCGCCGACGCCCCCGCCCGCGCGATGATCTTCGACTCGGTCTACGACTCGTACCGCGGCGTCGTCACCTACGTCCGGGTCATCGACGGCCAGCTCAACAAGCGCGAGCGCATCCGCATGATGTCGACCGGCGCCGCCCACGAGCTGCTGGAGATCGGCACCAACTCGCCGGAGATGCTCGCCGCCGACGGCCTCGGCGTGGGCGAGGTGGGCTACCTGATCACCGGCGTGAAGGACGTCCGCCAGTCCAAGGTGGGCGACACGATCACCAGCCACTCCAAGGGCGCCCAGGAGGCCCTCGGCGGCTACAAGGACCCCAAGCCGATGGTGTTCTCCGGCCTCTACCCGCTGGACGGCTCGGACTACCCGGAGCTGCGCGACGCCCTCGACAAGCTCCAGCTCAACGACGCCGCCCTGGTGTACGAGCCGGAGACCTCCGCGGCCCTCGGCTTCGGCTTCCGCGTGGGCTTCCTCGGGCTGCTCCACCTCGACGTGATCCGCGAGCGCCTGGAACGCGAGTTCGGCCTCGACCTGATCGCCACGGCACCGAACGTGGTCTACCGGGTCGTCATGGAGGACGGCGGCGAGCACGTCGTCACCAACCCGAGCGAGTTCCCCGAGGGCAAGATCAGCGAGGTGTACGAGCCGGTCGTCCGCGCCACGATCCTCGCGCCGTCCGAGTTCATCGGCTCGATCATGGAGCTGTGCCAGAACCGCCGCGGCACCCTCCTCGGCATGGACTACCTCTCCGAGGACCGCGTCGAGATCCGCTACACGCTGCCCCTCGCCGAGATCGTCTTCGACTTCTTCGACCAGCTGAAGTCCAAGACCCGCGGCTACGCGTCCCTCGACTACGAGCCCACCGGCGAGCAGAACAGCTCCCTGGTCAAGGTCGACATCCTGCTCCACGGCGACAAGGTCGACGCCTTCTCCGCCATCACGCACAAGGACCAGGCGTACGCGTACGGCGTGCGGCTCGTCGCCAAGCTGAAGGAGCTCATCCCGCGGCAGGCGTTCGAGGTGCCCGTCCAGGCCGCGATCGGCTCCCGCGTCATCGCCCGCGAGACGATCCGCGCCATCCGCAAGGACGTCCTCGCCAAGTGCTACGGCGGTGACATCTCCCGCAAGCGGAAGCTGCTGGAGAAGCAGAAGGAGGGCAAGAAGCGGATGAAGATGGTCGGCTCCGTGGAGGTCCCGCAGGAGGCCTTCATCGCGGTGCTGTCCAGCGACGAGTCCGGGGGCAAGGGCAAGAAGTAGCCCGGTGCCCCGGCCGCTCGACGCGCCGCCCGGCACGCCGCTCGTCGAGCCCCCGGTGAGCCGCTCACCTCGGCGTTCCGCCGCGCGGAGGCGCCCGTCCGGATGACGGACGGGCGCCTCCGCCTTTTCACGAAAGGCCCGCAGTCGTTATGAACCGGGTATGAATCGCGCGTCCGCAGCCCCTTACGCAGCGGACGGCGGCGTTCTAACCTGATCCCGCTCGGTGGTTACTCGCGAGTTAAACAGCCAGCCGTCGACCCGCTTTTCCCGCAGCAGCGAAGCGCCCGCGCGCCGTGCGCGCGGCACCTGCCAGGCCCGCCGGAGGACGCCCGTGAGCGACACACAGACCCTGATCGAGAACCGTCCGCCCTCGGTGGCGAGCCTCTTCCTCGAGCGGGTGGCGAAGACCCCGGACGCCGAGGCGTACCGCTACCCGGTGCCGTCCCCCGCCGGCCAGGGACCCGACGGCTGGAAGTCGCTCAGTTGGGCCCAGGCCGCGGACCGGGTGTACGCGATCGCCGCCGGGCTCGTCGACCTCGGCGTCCGGCCCGAGGAGCGCGTCGCCCTCGCCTCCGCCACACGCGTCGAGTGGATCCTGTGCGACCTCGGCGTCATGTGCGCCGGGGCGGCCACGACCACCGTCTACCCGCAGACCAACGCCGAGGAGTCCGCGTACATCCTCGCCGACTCCGAGAGCCGCGTCCTGATCGCCGAGGACGCCGCCCAGCTCGCGAAGGCCCGGGAGCGCCGCGCCGACCTGCCGGAACTCCACCACGTCGTGGTGATCGACGCGGCGGCGGCGGTGCCCGCCGACGGCGACCCGGACGGCTGGGTGCTGTCCCTCGCGGACCTGGAGGAGCGCGGCAGGGCGTACCTGGAGAAGCACCCCGAGGCGGTCCGGGAGCGGGTCGAGGCGATCACCGCCGACCAGCTCGCCACCCTCATCTACACCTCCGGCACCACGGGCCGTCCCAAGGGCGTGCGCCTTCCGCACGACAACTGGTCGTACATGGCGAAGGCCATCGCCGCGACCGGGCTGGTCCGCGACGACGACGTGCAGTACCTGTGGCTGCCGCTCGCCCACGTCTTCGGCAAGGTGCTGACCTCCGGGCAGATCGAGGTCGGCCACGTCACCGCCGTCGACGGCCGCATCGACAAGATCATCGAGAACCTGCCGGTCGTCCAGCCGACGTACATGGCGGCCGTGCCGCGCATCTTCGAGAAGGTCTACAACGGCGTCGCCGCGAAGGCCCGGGACGGCGGCCCCGCCAAGTACAAGATCTTCCAGTGGGCGGCCGGCGTCGCCCGCGACTACGCCAGGGCCACCCAGGACTCCTTCCGCCGCACCGGCCAGGCGAAGGCGCCCCTGGGCCTCGCCGCGAAGCACCGGGTCGCGGACGCGCTCGTGTACTCCAAGCTGCGCACGGCGTTCGGCGGGCGGCTGCGCGCCGCCGTGTCCGGCTCCGTCGCGCTCGCCCCGGAGATCGGCTACTTCTTCTCCGGCGCCGGCATCCACATCCTGGAGGGGTACGGACTGACGGAGTCGTCCGCCGCCTCCTTCGTGAACCCGGGCGAGGCGTACCGCACCGGCACGGTCGGCAAGCCGCTGCCCGGCTGCGAGGTGCGCATCGCGGACGACGGCGAGATCCTGCTGCGCGGCCCCGGCATCATGCAGGGCTACCACAAGCTCCCCGAGAAGACCGCCGAGGTGCTGGAGCCGGACGGCTGGTTCCACACGGGGGACATCGGCGAGCTGTCCGCCGACGGCTACCTGAAGATCACCGACCGGAAGAAGGACCTGTTCAAGACGTCCGGCGGCAAGTACATCGCGCCGACGGAGATCGAGGGCCACTTCAAGGCGCTGTGCCCGTTCGTCTCCAACATCGTCGTCCTCGGAGCCGACCGGAACTACTGCAGCGCCCTCATCGCGCTCGACGAGGCGGCGCTCCGGGGCTGGGCGCGGGAGCACGGCCTCGGTGACCGCCCGTACGCCGAGCTGGTCGCGACGCGGCAGGTCGAGGAGATGGTCCAGGGGTACGTGGACCGTCTCAACGAGGGCCTGCAGCGCTGGCAGACGGTCAAGAAGTTCCGGCTGCTCCCGCGCGACCTCGACGTGGAGCACGGCGAGCTGACGCCGAGCCTCAAGCTGAAGCGGCCCGTGGTGGAGCGCGAGTACAAGGACCTCATCGAGGAGATGTACGAGGGAGCCCGCGAGGCCTGACCGCCCCCGGCCCCGCCCGCCGCGTTCCCGCCCGCTGATCCCGTCCGCCGGCCCCGCCCACCTGCCGGTCCCGTCCGCCGACCCCACCCGCCGGTCCCGCCCGCGCCGACCGGCGGCCGGCGGGACCGGTGGCCGATGTGGGCGGGACCGGCGGGCCCCGTCCGCCGCCGCGCCGCGCACCGCGGCGGTGACGGACAATGGACCCCATGCCTTCCGTACTGCCCGATGGTGAGCCCGTGCCCGAGGACGGGGCCCTGCCCCCGTCCGCCCTCGACGGGCGCGCGGAGCGGCCGCTCGGGTTCTACCTGCACGTGCCGTACTGCGCGACCCGCTGCGGCTACTGCGACTTCAACACCTACACCGCCACCGAACTGCGCGGCTCCGGCGGCGTCCTCGCCTCCCGCGACAACTACGCGGCGACCCTCGTCGACGAGGTCCGGCTCGCCCGCAAGGTCCTCGGCGACGACCCCCGCCCCGTGCGGACGGTCTTCGTCGGCGGCGGCACGCCCACGTTGCTCGCCGCCGAGGACCTCGTCCGCATGCTCGGCGCCGTCCGGGACGAGTTCGGCCTCGCGGACGACGCCGAGATCACCACGGAGGCCAACCCGGACTCGGTCGACCCGGCGTACCTGGCCGCGCTCCGCGAGGGCGGCTTCAACCGCGTCTCCTTCGGCATGCAGAGCGCCCGGCGGCACGTCCTGGAGGTCCTCGACCGCACCCACACCCCCGGCCGCCCCGAGGCGTGCGTCGCCGAGGCCCGCGCCGCCGGCTTCGACCACGTCAACCTCGACCTGATCTACGGCACCCCCGGCGAGAGCGACGACGACTGGCGGGCCTCCCTCGACGCCGCGATCGGCGCCGGACCCGACCACGTCTCCGCGTACGCCCTGATCGTCGAGGAGGGCACCCGGCTCGCCCACCGCATTCGGCGCGGCGAGGTCCCGATGACCGACGACGACGTGCACGCCGACCGGTACCTGATCGCGGACTCCGTCCTCGCGGAGGCCGGGTTCCACTGGTACGAGGTGTCGAACTGGGCCGCCTCCGAGGCGGGCCGCTGCCTCCACAACGAGCTGTACTGGCGCGGCGCCGACTGGTGGGGCGCCGGGCCCGGCGCGCACAGCCACGTCGGCGGCGTCCGCTGGTGGAACGTGAAGCACCCCGGCGCCTACGCCGCCGCCCTCGCCGGGGGCCGCTCGCCGGGCGCCGGGCGGGAGGTCCTGACGGAGGAGGACCGCCGCGTCGAGCGCGTCCTGCTGGAGCTGCGGCTCCGGGAGGGCATCCCCCTGTCGCTGCTGCGCCCGGCGGGCCTGGCCGCCGCCGCGCGCGCCGTGCGCGACGGGCTGCTCGACCCCGCCCCGTACGGGGAGGGGCGCGCCGTCCTGACCCTGCGCGGGCGGCTCCTCGCGGACGCGGTGGTGCGGGACCTGGTGGACTGAGGGGACTGAGGAGACCTAGCGGACTGGGTGGACCGAGCGGGCTGAGGGGCGCCGCGCGGGCGGGCGCTACGGCGCCGTCACGAAGTCGATCAGTTCCTCCACCCGGCCCAGCAGCGCCGGCTCCAGGTCCTTGTACGACCGGACCCGGCCCAGGATGCGGCGCCAGGCCGCGCCGGTGTCCTCGGGCCAGCCCAGGGCCCGGCACACGCCCGTCTTCCAGTCCTGGCCGCGCGGCACGGCCGGCCAGGCCGGGATGCCCAGCGACGACGGCTTCACGGCCTGCCACACGTCGACGTACGGGTGCCCCGCCACCAGGACGTGCGGATCCGTGACCGACGCGGCGATCCGCGACTCCTTCGACCCCGGCACCAGGTGGTCCACCAGCACCCCGAGGCGGGCGTCGGGGCCGGGCCGGAAGTCGCGGACGACCGCCGGCAGGTCGTCGACGCCCTCCAGGTACTCCACGACGACGCCCTCGACGCGCAGGTCGTCGCCCCACACCTTCTCCACCAGCTCGGCGTCGTGGCGGCCCTCCACGTAGATCCGTCCCGCCCGCGCCACCCGCGCCCGCGCGTCCGGCACGGCGACCGACCCGGACGCCGTGCGGGCCGGCCGCGCCGGCGCGGGGGCGGCCGGGCGGACCAGCGTCACCGGACGGCCCTCCAGCAGGAAGCCGCGCGGCACGAGCGGGAAGACCCGGTGCCTGCCGAAGCGGTCCTCCAGCGTCACCGTGCCCGCCTCGCACCCCACCACCGCCCCGCAGAACCCGGTGGCGGCCTCCTCGACCACCAGGTCGGGCCCGGCGGGCACCTCCGGCACGGGGGCCTGCTTCTTCCACCGCGGGGTCAGGTCGGGGTCGTAGGCGCGCATGCGCCAGACGCTACGACACAGCGAACCTGCGGGCCAGCTCCTCCCGTTGGGCGCGTACGAACGCGGCGTCCACCACCGCGCCGTGCCCCGGCACGTACGCCGCGCCCTCCCCGCCCAGCTCCAGCAGCCGGTCCAGCGCGGCCGGCCAGCGCGACGGGATCGCGTCCGGGCCCGCCTGGGGCTCGCCCGACTCCTCCACCAGGTCCCCGCAGAACACCACCCCGGGCGTGCCGTCCGCCGCGCCCGGCACCAGCAGCGCCAGGTCGTGGCCGGTGTGCCCGGGGCCCGCGTTCACCAGCAGTACCTGCCGGCCGCCCAGGTCGAGCGTCCACTCGCCGCACACGAGGTGGTGCGGGTGCACCAGGACGTCCACGGCCTCGCCCGCCTCGTCCTCGGCGACGCCCTCCCGCACGGCGTCCGCCCGCAGCGCGTCCCGCTCCCGCGTCAGCACCTCGTCCAGACCCACGGCACCGAACACCTGTGCGCCCGCGAAGGCGGCGGCACCCAGCACGTGGTCGAAGTGCGAGTGGCTCAGTGCGATGTGCGTCACGCGCCGCCCGCCCAGCAGCCCCTGGACCTGGGCGCGGATCTCCGCGCCCTCCCGCAGCGTGGAACCCGCGTCGAACAGCAGGGCGGCCCCGTCCCCGACGACCAGTCCGACCGTGGCGTCCCAGCCGGGGAGCCGCCTGCGGCCCACCCCGGCCGCGAGCCGCTCCCACCCGAACTCTTCCCAACCGACGTCCATACCGCGACGCTATCGGCAATGCCCGCGGCCGGCGCGCGATACGGTGATCGGCCGCCGGGCACCGCCGCGCTCCCCACGCCGCCCTTGCCAGGCATTGACCTCGGCGCCGTACACTGGCCGCGGGGATGATTGGCACTCGGACACGGCGAGTGCCAGCAGACGTCAGCCGACCGGAGCCAGCTGGAGGTGCGCGCCGTGCTCAGTGAACGCAGACTCGAGGTGCTGCGCGCGATCGTTCAGGACTACGTCGGTACGGAGGAGCCCGTCGGCTCCAAGGCGCTCACCGAGCGCCACAACCTGGGCGTGTCGCCGGCCACCGTGCGCAACGACATGGCGGTGCTGGAGGAGGAGGGGTTCATCGCCCAGCCCCACACCAGCGCCGGACGCATCCCCACGGACAAGGGCTACCGCCTCTTCGTCGACAAGCTCGCCGGAGTCAAGCCGCTGTCGCCGCCTGAGCGCCGGGCCATCCAGAACTTCCTGGACGGCGCGGTGGACCTGGACGACGTCGTGGGGCGCACGGTCCGGCTACTGGCCCAGCTGACCCGCCAGGTCGCGGTCGTGCAGTACCCGTCGCTGACCCGGTCGACCGTGCGCCACGTCGAGCTGCTGTCGCTGGCCCCGGCCCGGCTGATGCTCGTCCTGATCACGGACACCGGGCGGGTGGAGCAGCGCATGGTCGACTGCCCCGCCCCGTTCGGCGAGACCTCCGTCGCCGACCTGCGCGCCCGGCTGAACAGCCAGGTCGCCGGCCGGCGGTTCGCCGACGTGCCGCAGTTGGTGCAGGACCTCCCGGAGTCCTTCGACCCGGAGGACCGCGGGACGGTCTCCACGGTGCTCTCCACGCTGCTGGAGACGCTGGTGGAGGAGACCGAGGAGCGCCTGGTGATCGGCGGGACCGCCAATCTCACGCGCTTCGGACACGACTTCCCGCTCACCATCCGGCCCGTGCTGGAGGCGCTGGAGGAGCAGGTCGTGCTCCTCAAGCTGCTCGGTGAGGCGACGGACCCGGCCATGACCGTGCGCATCGGCCACGAGAACGCCCACGAGGGGCTGAACTCCACGTCCGTCGTCGCGGTCGGCTACGGTTCGGGCGACGAGGCGGTCGCCAAACTCGGCGTGGTCGGACCGACCCGCATGGACTACCCCGGAACGATGGGAGCGGTACGCGCAGTGGCACGTTACGTCGGACAGATCCTGGCGGAGTCGTAAGTGGCCACGGACTACTACGCCGTACTCGGCGTGCGCCGCGACGCGTCCCAGGACGAGATCAAGAAGGCATTCCGGCGGCTCGCCCGCGAGCTGCACCCGGATGTCAACCCCGATCCGAAGACGCAGGAGCGGTTCAAGGAGATCAACGCCGCGTACGAGGTGTTGTCGGACCCGCAGAAGAAGCAGGTCTACGACCTCGGCGGCGACCCCCTGTCGTCGTCCGGCGGGGCCGGCGCGGGCGCGGGCTTCGGCGCGGGCGGCTTCGGGAACTTCTCCGACATCATGGACGCCTTCTTCGGCACGGCGTCCCAGCGCGGCCCGCGGTCGCGCACCCGCCGCGGCCAGGACGCGATGATCCGGCTGGAGGTCGAGCTCGACGAGGCGGCCTTCGGCACGACGAAGGAGATCCAGGTCGACACGGCCGTCGTGTGCGCGACGTGCTCGGGTGAGGGCGCCGCGCCGGGCACCTCGGCGCAGACGTGCGACATGTGCCGCGGCCGCGGCGAGGTGTCGCAGGTGACGCGGTCCTTCCTGGGCCAGGTCATGACGTCCCGCCCGTGCCCGCAGTGCCAGGGCTTCGGGACGGTCGTGCCGACGCCGTGCCCCGAGTGCGCGGGCGACGGCCGGGTGCGGTCCCGGCGGACGCTCACGGTCAAGATCCCGGCCGGCGTCGACAACGGCACGCGCATCCAGCTCGCCGGCGAGGGCGAGGTCGGCCCCGGCGGCGGCCCGGCGGGCGACCTGTACGTGGAGATCCACGAGCTGCCGCACCCGGTGTTCCAGCGGCGCGGCGACGACCTGCACTGCACGGTGACGATCCCGATGACGGCGGGCGCGCTCGGCACGAAGGTGCCGCTGGAGACGCTCGACGGCATGGAGGAGGTCGACATCCGGCCCGGTACGCAGTCGGGCCAGTCGATCCCGCTGCACGGCCGCGGTGTCACGCACCTGCGCGGCGGCGGGCGCGGCGACCTGATCGTCCACGTCGAGGTCCAGACGCCCACGAAGCTGGACGCGGAGCAGGAGCGCCTGCTGCGCGACCTGGCGAAGCTGCGCGGCGAGGAACGGCCCACGGGCCAGTTCGCGCCGGGCCAGCAGGGGCTGTTCTCGCGGCTGAAGGACGCGTTCAACGGCCGTTAGCGGCCCCCGGCGGCGCGCCGCCGGATCCGGCCCCGACCCTCGGGGCCGGGGGTTCGACGGGGGCGCGGAGCGTGACACCATGCGTGCATGCCCTCCGCGCTGACCGATCTCTGCCGCTACCCGATCGTGCAGGCCCCCATGGCGGGCGGCGCCTCGTGCCCGCAGCTCGCGGCGGCCGTGTCCGAGGCCGGTGGCCTCGGCTTCCTGGCCGCCGGGTACAAGACGGCCGACGGCATGTACCAGGAGGTCCAGCAGCTCCGGAGCCTCACCGCGCGGCCCTTCGGCGTGAACCTGTTCATACCGCAGCCGGGCCAGGCGGACGCTGCCGCCGTCGAGGTGTACCGCCAGCAGCTCGCCGGTGAGGCCGCCTGGTACGAGACGCCGCTCGGCGACCCCGACGCCGGCCGGGACGACGGCTACGACGCGAAGCTGGCGATCCTCCTCGACGACCCGGTGCCGGTCGTGTCCTTCACGTTCGGCTGCCCCGCGCCCGACACGGTGGCGGCCCTCGCGCGCGTGGGCACCCGGACCGTCGTGACGGTCACCGGCCCCGACGAGGCGCGGGCCGCCGAGCGGGCCGGCGCCGACGCCGTGTGCGTGCAGGGCGTCGAGGCCGGCGGCCACCAGGGCACGCACCGGGACGACCCGGAGACCGAGTGCTCCGGCACCGGGCTGCTGGCGCTGATCACCCAGGTCCGCGAGGCCGTGGGGCTGCCGATGCTCGCCGCGGGCGGCCTGATGCGCGGCGGCCAGATCGCCGCCGTCCTCGCGGCGGGCGCCGAGGCCGCGCAGCTCGGCACCGCCTTCCTGGTCTGCCCGGAGTCCGGCGCCGACCCCCTGCACAAGCGGGCCGTGACGGACCCGCTGTTCACCCACACCGAGCTGACCCGCGCCTTCTCCGGCCGCCCCGCCCGGGGCCTGGTCAACCGGTTCGTGCGGGAGCACGGGCCGTACGCCCCGGCCGCGTACCCCGAGGTGCACCACCTGACCAGCGGGCTGCGCAAGGCCGCGGCCAGGGCGAAGGACCCGCAGGGCATGGCCCTGTGGGCCGGCCAGGGCCACCGGCTGGCCCGGGAGCTGCCCGCCGGGCAGCTCGTCGAAGTACTCCGTTCCGAACTCCGGTCGGCCCTTGAGGCGCCGGCCCTGAGAGGTGTGTCATGACCGCCCCCGTCTTCGTCGCCGACGACCTGACGGCCGCCGCGCCCGGCGCGGTGCTCACCCTGGACGGGCCGGAGGGGCGGCACGCCGTGTCGGTGCGCCGGCTGCGGACCGGCGAGGAGGTCGTCCTCACGGACGGCGCCGGGCGCGGCGCGTACGGCACCGTCGCCGCCGTGGAGGGCAAGGACCGCCTCGACGTGGCCGTCGCGGAGGTGCGGGACGAGCCCGTGCCCACGCCCCGCATCACCGTCGTCCAGGCACTCCCCAAGGGCGACCGGGGCGAACTGGCGGTCGAGACGATGACCGAGACCGGTGTCGACGCGGTCGTGCCGTGGGCGGCGTCGCGGTGCGTCACGCAGTGGAGGGGCGAGCGCGGGCTGAAGGCGCTGGCGAAGTGGCGGGCCACCGCCCGCGAGGCGGGCAAGCAGTCCCGCAGGCTCCGCTTCCCCGACGTCGCCGACGCGGCCGGCACCAAGGCGGTGGCCCGGCTGCTCGCTGACGCCGACTTCGCGGCCGTGCTGCACGAGGAGGGCGCCGAGCCGCTCGCCACCGCCCCGCTGCCCGCGACCGGTGAGATCGTGCTGGTCGTCGGCCCCGAGGGCGGCGTCGCGCCCGACGAGCTCGCCGTGTTCGCGGAGGCCGGCGCCAGGCCGTACCGGCTCGGGCGGAGCGTCCTGCGCACCTCCACGGCCGGCACGGCGGCGGCGGCGCTCCTCCTCGGGCGCACCGGACGGTGGTCCTGATCCGGCCCGACGGGCGGCGATAGGGTACGGACGTATCTGCCGTCCGAGTCGAGAGAGGGCTGCCAGCATGGCCGGAGAGCCGCGCAGCGACTGCCTGTTCTGCAAGATCGTGGCGGGGGAGGTGCCCGCCACCGTCGTCCGCGAGACGGAGACCACCGTCGCGTTCCGCGACATCAACCCCCAGGCACCCACCCACGTGCTGGTCATCCCCAAGGAGCACCACCCCGACGCCGCCGCGCTCGCCGCCGCCGCGCCGGAGGTCGCCGCCGACGTGCTGCGCGAGGCGGGGGAGGTCGCCGCGCAGGAGAAGATCGACGACGCCGGCTACCGGATCGTCCTCAACACGGGCGCGGGGGCCGGCCAGACCGTCTTCCACGCGCACGCCCACGTCCTCGGCGGCCGCGGCCTCGAGTGGCCCCCCGGGTAGACCGCGTGTCCGTACGAGAGCTCGTCGTGCTGGGCACCGCAAGCCAGGTGCCCACACGCCACCGGAACCACAACGGCTACCTGCTCCGCTGGGACGGCGAGGGGATCCTCTTCGACCCGGGCGAGGGCACCCAGCGCCAGATGCTGCGCGCCGGGGTCGCCGCGCACGACATCGACCGGATCTGCGTCACGCACTTCCACGGCGACCACTCCCTCGGCCTCGCCGGGGTCGTCCAGCGCATCAACCTCGACCAGGTCCCGCACCCCGTCACCGCCCACTACCCGGCGTCCGGGCAGCGGTTCTTCGAGCGGCTGCGGTACGCCACCGCCTACCGCGAGCGCGCCGACATCGTGGAGGCGCCCGTCGCCGCCGACGGGCCCGTCGCGCGGACGCCCGGGTACGTGCTGGAGGCACGCCGCCTGTCGCACCCCGTGGAGTCGTTCGGCTACCGGCTGACGGAGCCGGACGGGCGCCGCATGCTGCCCGAGCGGCTCGCGGCGCACGGCATCGAGGGTCCCGACGTGGGCGTCCTCCAGCGGGAGGGCGCCCTGCGCGGGGTACGGCTGGAGGACGTCAGCGAGGTACGGCCCGGCCAGCGCTTCGCCTTCGTCATGGACACCCGCCTCTGCGACGGCGTCCACGCGCTCGCCGAGGGCTGCGACCTGCTCGTCATCGAGTCGACGTTCCTCGACGAGGACACGGACCTCGCCGTCGAGCACGGCCACCTGACCGCGGGGCAGGCCGCCGCCGCGGCCCGCGACGCGGGCGTCCGGCACCTCGTCCTCACCCACTTCTCGCAGCGGTACGGCGACCCGTCCGCCTTCGAGCGGCAGGCCCGCGCGGCCGGGTTCGACGGCGAGCTGACCGTCGCCCAGGACCTCATCCGCGTCCCCCTCCCCAAGCGCCCCTAGGACCACCCCCGATGAACCTCCCCGAAGACCTCCCCAAGGCGGAACTCCACCTCCACATCGAGGGCACCCTCGAACCCGAGCTGGCCTTCGCCCTCGCCGCCCGCAACGGCGTCGACCTGCCCTACGCCTCCGCGGAGGAGCTGCGCCGGGCGTACCGGTTCGACGACCTCCAGTCGTTCCTCGACCTGTACTACGCGCTCATGGCCGTCCTGCGCACCGCGGACGACTTCGCCGAGCTAGCCGACGCCTACCTCGCGCGGGCCGCCGCGCAGGGCGTCCGGCACGCCGAGATCTTCTTCGACCCGCAGGCCCACACCGACCGTGGCGTCCCCCTCGGCACGGTCGTCGAGGGCCTCGCCGGGGCGCTGGAGCGCAGCGAGGAGCGGCACGGCGTCACCACGCAGCTGATCATGTGCTTCCTGCGGGACCGGTCCGCCGAGTCCGCGCGGGAGACCCTCGACGCCGCGCGGCCGTACCTGGACCGCATCGCCGGCGTCGGGCTCGACTCGGCGGAGGTCGGCCACCCGCCCGCCAAGTTCCGCGAGGTGTACGAGGCGGCCGGCGCGCTGGGCCTGCGGAGGGTCGCCCACGCCGGCGAGGAGGGCCCGCCGTCGTACGTCCGCGAGGCCCTGGACGTCCTCGGCGTCGAGCGGATCGACCACGGGCTGCGCGCCATGGAGGACCCGGAGCTGGTGCGGCGGCTGGTACGGGACCGGGTGCCGCTCACGCTGTGCCCGCTGTCCAACGTCCGGCTGCGCGCCGTGGACCTCCTGGAGGACCACCCGCTGAAGGCGATGATGGACGCCGGGCTGCTGGTCACCGTCAACTCCGACGACCCCGCGTACTTCGGCGGATACGTGGGCGACACCTTCCACGCCGTCCGTGAGGCCCTCGCCCTCACCGAGGACGATTTGCGCCGGCTCGCCCGCAATTCCTTCGAGGCGGCGTTCCTCGACCACGACGAGGACCTGCGCGCGCGGTACCTGGCCGAGGTCGACGCCTACACCTTCGACTGAGGGACGGGGACGGACCGGGACCGGGGGCGCGGCGGATCGGGCAGACTGGCGGGAGTCAGCGCCGCGCGACCGGGAGCCCGCCGTGACCACACCCGACCCCTTCAAAGGACAGCAGCACGAGCACACCGCCGGTGTCGACCCGCTCGGCACGCTGCGCACCCCCGCGGACCCCGACTGCGACGTGTTCCTGACCGGCACGGTCTTCCTCGACATCATCTTCACCGGCCTCGACAGCGCCCCGGCGAAGGGCACGGAGACCTGGGCGCGCGGCATGGGGTCCAGCCCCGGCGGCGTCGCCAACATGGCGACCGCGCTGACCCGGCTGGGGCTGCGCACCTCCCTCGCCGCCGCGTTCGGCGACGACCACTACGGCGAGTACTGCTGGGACGCGCTCGAACAGGGCGAGGGCATCGACCTGTCCCGGTCGCGCGTCGTGCCCGGCTGGCACTCGCCGGTGACGGTGTCCATGGCGTACGACGGCGAGCGCACGATGGTGTCGCACGGCCACGAGGCGCCGCCCCCCGAGGGCTCCGTCCCCGCCTGCCCGCCCCGCGCGCGTGCCGCCGTCGCCTCCCTCGCGCCCGGCCGCTCCGAGGAGTGGGTGGCGCAGGCGGCCCGCCGCGAGACGCGGATCTTCGCGGACGTGGGGTGGGACGAGACCGGCCGGTGGGACCTGGCCGCCCTGCCCGACCTGGACCACTGCGAGGCGTTCCTGCCCAACGCCGAGGAGGCCGTGCGCTACACCCGTACCGACTGCCCGCGCGCCGCCGCCCGCGCCCTCGCCGACAAGGTGCCGCTCGCGGTGGTGACGCTCGGCGCGGAGGGGGCGTACGCCGTGGACGGCCGCACGGGCGAGACGGCCGAGGTGCCGGCCATCGAGGTCGCCGCGCTGGACCCGACCGGCGCGGGGGACGTGTTCGTGGCCGGGTTCGTCACCGGCACGCTCGCCGGGTGGCCGCTCGCCGACCGGCTGGCCTTCGCCGGGCTGACGGCCGCGCTGTCGGTGCAGGAGTTCGGCGGGTCGCTGTCCGCGCCCGGCTGGGTCGAGGTCGCCGCCTGGTGGCAGTACGTGCAGGGCTGCCCCGGCCAGGACCCGGCCGCGCTGCGCCGGTACGGGTTCCTCGACGCGCTGCTGCCCCCGCCCACCCGGACGTGGCCGCTGCGCCGCGCGGTGCCGACCATCGGGTTCCGCCGGTCCGCCTGAGGCCGGGGAAAAGCCTTCTGGGTTGTCAGCCGTACGCCGTACCCTGGACCGTACAGAGGTTGTCGAGTGGCGAGAACCCTGCAACAGGAGGTATGCGCAGGCCAGAGAGCCGGCCCATGACTCAGCTACCCACAGACCAGGTACGAGCCCACTTCACCGTACCCGCCAAGCATCCGATGGTGACCGTGCTCGGCTCGGGCGACGCCCTGCTCCGTGTGATCGAGCGGGCGTTCCCCCGCGCCGACATCCACGTCCGGGGCAATGAGATCAGTGCCGTGGGAGAGGCCGCCGAGGTGGCCCTCATCCAGCGGCTGTTCGACGAGATGATGCTGGTGCTGCGCACGGGGCAGCCCATGACGGAGGACGCGGTGGAACGCTCGATCGCCATGCTCAAGGAGGAGACCGGGGGAGGGGCCGCCGAGACGCCGTCCGAGGTCCTCACCCAGAACATCCTCTCCAGCCGTGGCCGGACCATCCGCCCCAAGACGCTCAACCAGAAGCGGTACGTCGACGCCATCGACAAGCACACGGTCGTCTTCGGCATCGGCCCGGCCGGTACCGGGAAGACCTACCTCGCGATGGCGAAGGCGGTCCAGGCCCTGCAGTCCAAGCAGGTCAACCGGATCATCCTGACCCGGCCCGCCGTCGAGGCGGGCGAGCGGCTCGGCTTCCTGCCGGGCACGCTCTACGAGAAGATCGACCCGTACCTGCGGCCGCTGTACGACGCGCTGCACGACATGCTCGACCCCGACTCGATCCCCCGCCTGATGGCGGCGGGCACGATCGAGGTCGCGCCGCTGGCGTACATGCGCGGCCGGACGCTCAACGACGCGTTCATCATCCTCGACGAGGCGCAGAACACGAACCCCGAGCAGATGAAGATGTTCCTGACCCGGCTCGGCTTCGAATCGAAGATCGTCATCACCGGTGACGTGACCCAGGTCGACCTGCCCAACGGCACCAAGAGCGGTCTGCGGCAGGTGCAGGACATCCTCGACGGCGTCCCGGACGTCCACTTCTCCCGCCTCACGTCGCACGACGTCGTACGGCACAAGCTGGTCGGCCGTATCGTCGACGCGTACGAGAAGTACGACACCCGGAACGGGCGCTGACCATCCGAAGCGAGAGACCGAACAGCACCATGTCGATCGACGTCAACAACGAGTCCGGCACCGAGGTCGACGAGCAGGCGATCCTCGACGTCGCCCGCTACGCGCTCGCGCGGATGCGCATCCACCCCCTGTCCGAGCTGTCGGTGATCGTCGTGGACGCCGAGGCGATGGAGCAGCTCCACATCCAGTGGATGGACCTGCCGGGCCCGACGGATGTCATGTCCTTCCCGATGGACGAGCTGCGTCCGCCGTCGAAGGACGACGAGGAGCCCCCGCAGGGGCTCCTCGGTGACATCGTGCTCTGCCCCGAGGTGGCCGAGCGGCAGGGCCGCGAGGCGCCCACGCAGCACTCCATGGACGAGGAGCTCCAGCTCCTCACCGTCCACGGGGTGCTCCACCTCCTCGGCTACGACCACGAGGAGCCCGACGAGAAGGCCGAGATGTTCGGGCTCCAGGCGGCGATCGTCGACGGCTGGCGGGCGGAGAAGGGCCTGACCGGCCCCTCCCCGGCGCCGACCGTCTCATGAGCGGACCACTCGTCGTGGGGGCGGTCGCGCTGATCGTGGTGGCGTGGCTCGCCGCGTGCGCGGAGGCGGGCCTCGCACGCGTCTCCGGCTTCCGGGCCGCCGAGGCGGTGCGGTCCGGGCGGCGCGGCGCGGCCAAGCTCGTCCAGGTGGCCTCCGACCCCACCCGGTACCTGAACGTGGCGCTGCTCGTCCGGGTCGCCTGCGAGACGGCCGCCGGCGTGCTCGTCACGTACGCCTGCCTGGAGGAGTTCCGGGAGACGTGGAGCGCGCTGGTCGTGGCGATCGGCGTGATGGTGCTCGTCTCGTACGTCGCCGTCGGCGTCTCGCCGCGCACGATCGGCCGCCAGCACCCGCTGAACACGGCGACGGCGGCGGCGTACGTGCTGCTGCCGCTGGCCCGCGTCATGGGGCCGGTGCCGCAGTTGCTGATCCTCATCGGCAACGCGCTCACCCCCGGCAAGGGCTTCCGCAAGGGGCCGTTCGCGTCCGAGGCGGAGCTGCGCGCCATGGTCGACCTGGCGGAGCAGGAGTCCCTCATCGAGGACGAGGAGCGCCGCATGGTGCACTCCGTCTTCGAGCTGGGCGACACGCTGGTCCGCGAGGTGATGGTGCCGCGCACGGACCTGGTGTCGATCGAGCGGTACAAGACCGTCCGGCAGGCCCTCACCCTCGCGCTGCGCTCGGGCTTCTCGCGCATCCCGGTCACCGGGGAGAGCGAGGACGACGTGGTCGGCATCGTGTACCTGAAGGACCTGGTCCGCAAGACGCACATCAACCGGGAGGCGGAGTCCGACCTGGTGTCCACGGCGATGCGGGCGGCGACGTTCGTGCCGGACACCAAGAACGCCGGCGACCTGCTGCGCGAGATGCAGCAGGAGCGCAACCACTGCGCGGTGGTCATCGACGAGTACGGGGGCACGGCCGGGATCGTCACCATCGAGGACATCCTGGAGGAGATCGTCGGTGAGATCACCGACGAGTACGACCGCGAGCTGCCGCCCGTCGAGGAGCTCGGCGAGGGCCGCTACCGGGTGACGGCCCGCCTCGACATCGGCGACCTCGGCGAGCTGTTCGGGCTCGACGCGTACGACGACGAGGACGTGGAGACGGTCGGCGGGCTCCTCGCCAAGGCGCTCGGCCGCGTCCCGATCGCCGGGGCGACGGCCGTGGTCGACCTGCCCGACGGGCGGGCGCTGCGGCTGACGGCCGAGTCCCCGGCGGGCCGCCGCAACAAGATCGTGACCGTGCTGGCGGAGCCGGTGTCGCCGGAGGAGCCGGAGGAGCCGGAGGACGAGGCCGCGTGACCCCGGAGCAACTCAGGGCGTTCTGCCTGGGCTTCGAGGCCGCGGTGGAGGAGTTCCCCTTCGGCCCGGAGACCTCGGTCTTCAAGGTCGCGGGGAAGATGTTCGCGCTCAGCGCGCTCGACGCCCGGCCGCTCGCCGTGAACCTCAAGTGCGAGCCGGAGAACGCGGTCCGCCTGCGCGCCGAGCACCCGGACGCCGTCGCCCCCGGCTACCACATGAACAAGCGCCACTGGAACACGGTCACGGTCCCCGCCCTCCCCGCCGCCCTGGTCCGCGAACTGGTCGAGGACTCCTACGACCTGGTCGTCGCCGGCCTCCCCAGGGCCGCGCGCCTGCGCCTGGACCGCCCGTAAAGATATATCGGCGGCCGAATCCCGCCGGTGGGGGCTATCCTCACTGCGGCCCGCGAGGGTGGGGAGGGGGGGAAACCGTTTGCTCCCCGGAATCACTACTGATGGGGAGTCACGCTCTCATGCGTATCCGTATGCACCGTGGCGCCGTGGTGGCGCTCACCACGTCCGCCCTGTTCCTGACCGCCGCGTGCGGCGGCTCGTCCGAGAAGGACGACAAGCCGAAGGCCGCCGAGAGCGGCAGCAGCGCCGAGCAGAAGCCCGCGGTCCCGCTGACCGAGGCGCAGATGAAGGCGGGCCTCCTGGAGGTCGCCGACCTGCCGGCCGGCTGGAAGGTCGAGGCGACCGCCGCCTCGGAGGACCAGCCGAAGGCGGAGAAGCCCGAGTGCCAGCCGCTGGCGCTGCTGATGTCCGACAAGATCGAGGGCGCCACGATGGGCGGGAACCGCGACTTCGCCCGCGAGGGCGACAGCGCGGCCCTCGCCCAGCAGATCTTCACCTACTCCGACGGCGCCGCCGCGACGGCGTTCGTGAAGAGCGTGGCCGACGCCGTCGGCCCGTGCGCGACCTTCACGACCGTCCAGGACGGCGAGAAGATGACGATCACCACCGAGAAGCTGACCGTCCCGCAGGTCGGCGAGGAGGCCGTCGGCCTTCGGCTCGTCATGGACATCCCGCAGATCGGCATGAAGCTGGAGTCCGACGTGCTGGTCGCCCGCCAGGGCGCCGGCATGACGCGCCTGGCGTACGTCCCGATGGGCGAGAAGCCGGACCACTCGGCCTTCGAGGACCTGGCCGAGCGCGGCGGCGACAAGTTCGCCAAGGGCGCCCAGGGCTGAGGCTCCTGACGCACGGGGCGGCCGGGGTGTCCCCGGCCGCCCTGCTTATGCTCGGGGCATGACGCAGAGCACCGAACTCGACGCCGAGGACCGCAAGATCATCACGCTGGCGCGCAGCGCCCGTGCCCGCAACGGCGTGCCCGAGGGCGCGGCGGTGCGGGACGAGACCGGGCGGACGTACGTCGCCGGGACGGTCGCGCTGGAGTCGCTCCGGCTGAGCGCGCTGCAGACCGCCGTGGCGATGGCCGTGGCGAGCGGGGCGAAGTCCCTGGAGGCGGCGGCCGTCGTCTCCGAGGCCGCGGACGTCTCCGACGCCGACCGCGCCGCCGTGCGCGACCTGGGCGGCCCGGCCACCCCGGTCCTCCTCGCCGGGCCCGACGCGACGGTCCGCGCCCGGGTGACGGCGGGCTGACGGCGGCCCCGGCGGGCGCCGGACCCCGGCGCGGTACGTGACCCGTGCCGGGATCGGGGAGAATGGCCCCCATGAGCGTTCGTAAACCAGAAACCGAAGCGACCCACCGCGCGGGCTTCGCCTGCTTCGTCGGCCGTCCCAATGCCGGCAAGTCCACCCTCACGAACGCTCTGGTCGGTCAGAAGGTGGCCATCACCTCCAACCGGCCCCAGACGACCCGGCACACCGTGCGCGGCATCGTGCACCGGCCCGAGGCGCAGCTCGTGCTGGTCGACACGCCGGGCCTGCACAAGCCGCGCACCCTCCTGGGCGAGCGGCTCAACGACATCGTCCGGACGACGTGGGCGGAGGTCGACGTGATCGGCTTCTGCCTGCCCGCCGACCAGAAGGTCGGGCCCGGCGACCGGTTCATCGCCAAGGAGCTCGCGGGGATCAAGAAGACCCCGAAGATCGCGATCGTCACGAAGACCGACCTCGTCGACTCCAAGACGCTCGCCGAGCAGCTCGTCGCCGTCGACCGGATCGGCCAGGAGCTGGGCATCGAGTGGGCGGAGATCGTCCCGGTGTCGGCCGTCGGGGACAAGCAGGTCCAGCTCCTCGCCGACCTGATCGTCCCGCTGCTGCCCGAGGGCCCGGCGCTCTACCCCGAGGGCGACCTCACCGACGAGCCCGAGCAGGTCATGGTCGCCGAGCTGATCCGCGAGGCCGCGCTGGAAGGCGTACGGGACGAGCTGCCGCACTCCATCGCGGTGGTCGTTGAGGAGATGCTCCCCCGCGAGGACCGCCCCGCCGACAAGCCGCTGCTGGACATCCACGCCAACGTCTACATCGAGCGCCCCAGCCAGAAGGGCATCATCATCGGCCCCAAGGGCAAGCGCCTGAAGGAGGTCGGCATCAAGTCCCGCAAGCACATCGAGGCCCTGCTGGGCACGCCGGTCTTCCTCGACCTGCACGTCAAGGTCGCGAAGGACTGGCAGCGCGACCCGCGGCAGCTCCGGAAGCTCGGGTTCTGACGGGCTCCGGGCCGGCGGCCGGGAGGGCGCGCGTCAGGCGCCCTCCCGCAGCACGCGGGAGACCAGCTCCCGCTGCGCCCCGGTCAGGTGCGGCTCCGCGCAGCGGACCGTGCGGCCGTCGACCGTGATCTCGTAGCCGAAGCCGTCCGGCACCCCGGGCGCGCCCCGCGCCGCGCCCTCCGCTTCCTCTTCCGGGGCCGCCTCGGCCAGGACCGCCTCGGCCAGGGCCTGCCAGGCGTCCGCGTCGGGCCGGGCGGCGGTGTCCACCTCCGCCCGGCGTTCGATGCCCGCGAAGCCACCCGTACGCCGCACCTCGATACGCATGGCTCCTGTCTACCCCCTGGTGGGCACCCCCACCGTCGACCACGCCTTGAGCACCGCCTCGGCCTCCGCGCCGCCGTCGCCGAACCGCTCGCGCGCCGCCGCGACCGTCAGCCGGGCGAACGCCGCGAAGTCGGCCGTCTCCTTGAGCTTGCCGCCCGTCAGCACGTCGTACCAGATCTGCCCGGCCCGTTCCCAGGCGTGCCCGCCCAGCGCCGTGGCCACCAGGTAGAAGGCGTGGTTGGGGATGCCCGAGTTGATATGGACCCCGCCGTTGTCGGCGGCCGTGTCGACGTAGTCGTCCATCTTCGCGGGCTGCGGGTCCTTGCCGAGGACGTCGTCGTCGTACGCCGTGCCGGGGGCCTTCATGGAGCGCAGCGCCACGCCCTGCACCTGGTCCGTCAGCAGGCCCGCGCCGATCAGCCAGTCCGCCTCCTCGGCGGTCTGGCCCAGCGCGTACTGCTTGACCAGCGACCCGAAGACGTCCGACACGGACTCGTTCAGCGCGCCCGGCTGGCTGAAGTAGGCGAGGTTCGCGGTGTACTGCGTGACGCCGTGGGCCAGCTCGTGGCCGATCACGTCGACCGGGAGGGTGAAGTCCTTGAAGACCTCGCCGTCCCCGTCGCCGAACACCATCTGCTCGCCGTTCCAGAAGGCGTTGCCGTACTCCTTGCCGTAGTGCACCGTCGCGTCCAGCGCCAGCCCGGCGCCGTCGATGGAGTCCCGCCCGTAGGCGCGGAGGAACAGCTCGAACGTTGCTCCGAGTCCGGCGTACGCGCGGTTGACCGTCGCGTCCCCCGTGGGCTTCTCGCCCTCGCCGCGGACCTTCCTGCCGGGCAGGCGGGTGCGGCGCTCGGCGTCGAAGACCGTGCGGCGCGGCGTGCCCGGGGCCGCCGGCGCGTCGCGCGGGGCGGGGCGGACGCCGGTGACCGTGGTGAGGCGGCGGGCCGTGCGGTTCGCCTCGTCGGCGACGAGGGTGCGGCGGGCGGCCTCGGCGACGGCGGGATTGGCGGAGCGGGCCAGGTGGTCGAGGAGGTGCGGGGGGACGATCGCGCAGAACACCGGAGCGGTGGAGTGGGACGCAGTCATGTGTGGCAATGTGGCAGCGCGTCACCATCGTGTCACTGCTTGCGACGGGGATTGACGAAAAGGAGTGATTACTCACTGTTCGGTGGTTAACGGTCGGGGATCCCGCATACTGAAACGGCACCGCCGCCTCCGCCGCCCCTGGGCTACGCTGCTGCGCATCATGCGTTTCGGGCTGCTTCTCCTTAGCTGCCGCGGCGAGGGCCTGTAAGTCGTAGGCCGACCCCCTCCCCGCGGAGTCTGGTGCTGCTTCGAACCCGTCGGCCGTCCCTTCGCTGGACCCGAGGAGCCCTACGCAATGTCCCAGCCCACCGCTCAGCCCGTCGGCCGTCGCACGCCGGTCACCAACGCGACGCACGCGCAGAAGCCGTCCGGAATGCCGATCCACAAGTACGGCCCGTACGAGGCCGTCGACATCCCCGACCGCACCTGGCCCGACCGGCGGATCACCAAGGCGCCGCGCTGGCTGTCGACCGACCTGCGGGACGGCAACCAGGCGCTGATCGACCCGATGTCCCCGGCCCGCAAGCGCGCCATGTTCGACCTGCTGGTCCGCATGGGCTACAAGGAGATCGAGGTCGGCTTCCCGTCCTCCGGCGAGACCGACTTCGCGTTCGTCCGCTCCATCATCGAGGAGGGCGCGATCCCGGAGGACGTGACGATCTCCGTACTGACCCAGGCCCGCGAGGACCTGATCGAGCGGACCGTCGAGTCCCTGCGCGGCGCGCACCGGGCGACCGTGCACCTGTACAACGCGACGGCGCCGGTCTTCCGCCGGGTCGTCTTCCGCGGCTCCAAGGACGACATCCGGCAGATCGCCGTGGACGGCACGCGCCTGGTGATGGAGTACGCCGACAAGATCCTCGGCGACGAGACGGTCTTCGGCTACCAGTACAGCCCGGAGATCTTCACCGACACCGAGCTGGACTTCGCGCTGGAGGTCTGCGAGGGCGTCATGGACGTCTGGCAGCCCGAGGAGGGCCGCGAGATCATCCTGAACCTGCCCGCGACGGTGGAGCGTTCCACGCCGTCCACGCACGCGGACCGGTTCGAGTGGATGTCCCGCAACCTGTCCCGCCGCGAGTTCGTCTGCCTGTCCGTGCACCCGCACAACGACCGCGGCACGGCAGTCGCGGCGGCGGAGCTGGCCCTCATGGCCGGCGCCGACCGCATCGAGGGCTGCCTGTTCGGGCAGGGCGAGCGCACGGGCAACGTCGACCTGGTCACCCTGGGCATGAACCTGTTCAGCCAGGGCGTCGACCCGCAGATCGACTTCTCGCAGATCGACGAGATCCGCCGGACCTCCGAGTACTGCAACCAGATGGAGGTCCACCCGCGCCACCCCTACGCGGGGGACCTGGTCTACACGGCCTTCTCCGGCTCCCACCAGGACGCCATCAAGAAGGGCTTCGACGCGATGGAGGCCGACGCCGCGGCCGCCGGCAAGACCGTCGACGAGATCGAGTGGGCCGTTCCGTACCTGCCGATCGACCCGAAGGACGTCGGCCGGTCCTACGAGGCGGTCATCCGGGTCAACTCGCAGTCCGGCAAGGGCGGCATCGCGTACGTCCTGAAGAACGACCACAAGCTGGACCTGCCGCGCCGGATGCAGATCGAGTTCTCGAAGATCATCCAGGCGAAGACCGACGCCGAGGGCGGCGAGGTCACCCCGGCCGACATCTGGGCCGTCTTCCGGGACGAGTACCTGCCCAACCCGGACAACCCGTGGGGCCGCATCCAGCTGCGGTCCGGGCAGACCACCACGGACAAGGACGGCACGGACACGCTCACCGTCGAGGCCGTCGTCGACGGCGCCGACACGGTGCTGACCGGCTCCGGCAACGGCCCGATCTCCGCGTTCTTCGACGCGCTGAACACCATCGGGGTCGACGCCCGGCTGCTGGACTACCAGGAGCACACGATGAGCGAGGGCGCCTCCGCCCAGGCCGCCTCGTACATCGAATGCGCCATCGACGGCAAGGTGCTGTGGGGCATCGGCATCGACGCCAACACCACCCGCGCCTCGCTGAAGGCGGTCATCTCGGCCGTCAACCGCTCCGCGCGCTGACCCGGCCCGCCCCGGCCCGCCGAACCCCGTCCGCCCGCCGTGGACGGGGTTCGGCCATGTCCGTGGCGTTCTCATGACGAGGTGCTGACGCCGCATCACCGATGTGGCTAACATCACGTCAACGTCGGCAAGGTGGCCGAGGCGTCAGGAGGTACGACGTGCTGCCAGCGCGGGGATCACGCGAATCGAGTGGCCGGAAACTCCGCATGTGGTCCATCAACATCTCGTGGCACACCATCGGCGACGGCGAGTTCTTCTGCCCCGGCTGCGGCGGCGACCGCAACTACCGGCGCCGCACGGGCCGCCGCCGCCTCACCGTCCTCGGCGTGCCGGTGCTGCCGCGCGGACTGGCGGGCCCCGTCGTCGAGTGCGCCGCCTGCCACGACCGGTTCGGCACGGAGGTGCTGGACCACCCCACGACGGCGCGGTTCTCGGCGATGCTCCGCGACGCCGTGCACACCGTGGCCCTCGCGGTCCTCGCCGCCGGCGGCACGACGTCGGCCACGGCCGTGCGGACCGCCGTCTGCGCCGTGCGGGCCGCCGGGTACGAGGACTGCACGGCCGACAGCCTCACCGGCCTCGTCGAGGCGCTCGCCGCCGACACGGGCCGCTACCTCGCGGACGTCGACGGGCCCTGCGGCGTCGCCCTCGCCATCGAGCTGCACGAGGCGCTGGAACCGCTCGCCCCGCACCTGGCGGCGGCCGGGCGGGAGTCGATCCTCCTCCAGGGCGCCCGCATCGCCCTGGCGGACGGCGCGTACATCCAGGCCGAGCGGGACGTGCTCACCACCGTGGGCAGCGCCCTGCTCCTCCGGCCCGACGACACGGCCCGGCTCATGGAAGCGGCGCGCACCCCGTTCTGAGCGCCCCGCCGTGGCGGGGGCGTCAGGACGGGGCGCGCGCCCGCGGTCCCCGGGCCGCCCCGTGGCGGTCCGGGTCAGACCTCGACGCCGCTCGCCCGCAGCATCTCCTCGCGCTCCACGATCTTCACGCGCTCACGGCCCTCGGCCTCGCCGCGGGCCCGCTCGGCCGCGTCCAGCCGGTACCAGCCCTCCCACGTCGTGTACGCGACGCCCCGGCCCTCCAGGAACTCCACCACGGCGTCCTCGCCCGGCGCGTCCGGCACGTGCAGCCGGCCCTCGCGGTGGTCCTCCAGCAGGTTCGCGACGGTCTCGTTGGCGTCGCCCTTGGTGTGGCCGATCAGGCCGATCGGGCCGCGCCGGATCCAGCCGGTCACGTACGTGGACGTGACGTGCTCACCGCCCTGCACGACGCGACCGCCCTCGTCCGGGACGGTGCCGGAGGCGGGGTCCCACGGCAGCTTGGGCAGCTCCTCGGAGAGGTAGCCGACCGCGCGGTACACGGCCTGGACGTCCCAGGTGGTGAACTCGCCGGTGCCCCTCACGTTGCCGGTGCCGTCCAGTTCGGTGCGCTCGGTGCGCAGGCCGACGACCCTGCCGTCCTCGCCGAGGATCTCGGCGGGCGACTCGAAGAAGTGCAGGTACAGCTTGTGCGGCCGGTCGCCGACGTCGCGTATCGCCCAGTTCTCCAGGGTCTTGGCGACCATGTCGACCTGCTTGTTGGAGCGCCGCGCCTCGATGGACCCCTGGTCGTAGTCGATGTCCTCGGGGTTGACGATGACCTCGATGTTCGGGGAGTGGTCCAGCTCGCGCAGCTCCATGGGGCTGAACTTCGCCTGGGCCGGGCCGCGGCGGCCGAAGACGTGGACCTCCAGCGCCTTGTTGGCCTTCAGCCCCTCGTAGACGTTGGGCGGGATCTCGGTCGGCAGCAGCTCGTCGGCGGTCTTGGCGAGGACGCGGGCCACGTCCAGGGCGACGTTGCCGACGCCCAGCACCGCGACCTTCTCGGCCTCCAGGGGCCAGGTGCGCGGCACGTCGGGGTGGCCGTCGTACCAGGAGACGAAGTCGGCGGCGCCGTACGAGCCGTCGAGGTCGACACCGGGGACGTCCAGGTCCCGGTCGGCGTCGGCGCCCGTGGAGAAGACCACGGCGTCGTAGAAGGCGCGCAGGTCGTCCAGGGTGATGTCGGACGGGTAGGCGACGTTGCCGAAGAGGCGGACCTGCGGCTTGTCCAGGACCTGGTGGAGGGCGGTGACGATGCCCTTGATCCGCGGGTGGTCGGGGGCGACGCCGTAGCGGATGAGGCCGAACGGCGCCGGCATCCGCTCGAACAGGTCGATGGAGACACCCGGGTCGTTGGCGGCCTCGGACTTCAGCAGGGCGTCGGCGGCGTAGATGCCGGCCGGGCCGGCACCGACGATCGCGACCCGCAGGGGGCGGGGCATGGCAGGTTCCCTTCGACAATCAGCACTTCTCACCCGCCAGCCTCACAAGCACAGGGGTGGAGCGGTACCCGCTTCGGAGCTATGGCCACATAAGGCAGGCTTATGGGTAACCGAAGTCGGGGTTGGGGCACGCGGCCCGGTCGGGCCGTGTTCACCACCTTATGGGGCCCCGCCCGGAACCCCGCCCCGGGGTCCGGCGCCCGGCCGGCCCGGGACCGGCGGCGGCGTGCGGCGCGGCGCGGCGGGCCGGGACGGGCGGTCCGCCCGGTACGGGACAATGGGGCCATGAGTCTGTTCCGGGATGACGGCGTCGTACTGCGTACGCAGAAACTGGGCGAGGCCGACCGGATCATCACGTTCCTCACCCGCGGCCACGGGCGCGTGCGGGCCGTCGCGCGCGGGGTGCGCCGCACCAAGTCGAAGTTCGGCGCCCGGCTCGAACCCTTCTCGCACGTGGACGTCCAGTTCTTCGCCCGCGGCTCCGAGCTCGTCGGGCGCGGCCTGCCGCTGTGCACGCAGACGGAGACCATCGCCGCGTACGGCGGCGGCATCGTCACCGACTACGCCCGCTACACGGCCGGCACGGCCATGCTGGAGACCGCCGAGCGGTTCACCGACCACGAGGGCGAGCCCGCCGTCCAGCAATACCTGCTGCTCGTCGGCGCCCTGCGGACCCTCGCGCGCGGCGAGCACGCCCCGCACCTCGTCCTCGACGCCTTCCTGCTGCGCTCGCTCGCCGTCAACGGCTACGCGCCCTCCTTCGAGGACTGCGCCCGCTGCGGCATCCACGGGCCGAACCGCTTCTTCTCGGTCGCGGCGGGCGGCGTGGTCTGCGGCGACTGCCGGGTGCCCGGCAGCGTCGTACCCTCGGCGGAGGCCGTCGGTCTGCTCAGCGCGCTGCTGACCGGCGACTGGGAGACGGCGGACGCGTGCGAACCGCGCCACGTCAGGGAGGGGAGCGGACTCGTGTCCGCCTATCTGCACTGGCACCTGGAGCGCGGGCTGCGCTCGCTCCGCTACGTGGAGAAGTAGAGAACTAGGAGATGTGAGCCGCATGGCCATGGCACGACGCGGAATCCTCGGGCGCTCCAGGCGCCAGTACAAGGACCCCGAGCCGCATCCGTCCGGCGCGCGCCCGCCGAAGATCCCCGGCGAGATGGTGCCCGACCACGTGGCGATCGTCATGGACGGCAACGGCCGCTGGGCCAAGGACCGCGGCCTGCCCCGCACCGAGGGCCACAAGGTCGGCGCGGAGCGCGTCCTGGACGTGCTCCAGGGCGCGATCGAGATGGGCGTCGGCAGCATCTCCCTGTACGCGTTCTCCACCGAGAACTGGCGGCGCTCCCCCGACGAGGTGCGCTTCCTGATGAACTTCAACCGGGACTTCATCCGCAAGACCCGCGACCAGCTCGACGAGCTCGGCATCCGGGTCCGCTGGGTCGGCCGGATGCCCAAGCTGTGGAAGTCGGTCGCCCAGGAGCTCCAGATCGCCCAGGAGCAGACCAAGGGCAACGACCGCCTCACGCTGTACTTCTGCATGAACTACGGCGGCCGGGCCGAGATCGCGGACGCGGCGCAGGCCCTCGCGGCGGACGTGAAGGCGGGCAGGCTGGACCCGGCGAAGGTCACCGAGAAGACCTTCGCGAAGTACCTGTACTACGCGGACATGCCGGACGTGGACCTCTTCCTGCGGCCGAGCGGCGAGCAGCGCACCTCCAACTACCTGCTGTGGCAGAGCGCGTACGCCGAGATGGTCTTCCAGGACGTGCTGTGGCCCGACTTCGACCGCCGCGACCTGTGGCGGGCCTGCCTGGAGTACGCCCAGCGCGACCGCCGCTTCGGCGGTGCCGTGCCGAACGAGCAGCTCCTCGCGATGGAGGCCGCGATGCGCGGCGACGGGGTCCCCGCCGCCGCGGACTGACCCCGGCCCGGCCGCCGTGCGCGCGAAGGGCGCGGCTCCCCGGGAGCCGCGCCCTCCTCCACGTGCGTGTGCCGGCGGTCAGTCCCGGGCCGCCGCCGCCGCGCAGTCCGCGCACGTGCCGAAGATCTCGACCGTGTGCGCCACGTTCACGAAGCCGTGCTCGGCGGCGACGGACTCGGCCCACTCCTCGACGGCCGGGCCCTCCACCTCGACGGCCTTGCCGCAGCCGCGGCACACCAGGTGGTGGTGGTGCTCGCCGGACGAGCAGCGGCGGTAGACGGCCTCGCCGTCGCTGGTGCGCAGCACGTCGACCTCGCCCGCGTCGGCGAGCGACTGCAGCGTGCGGTAGACCGTCGTGAGGCCCACGGAGTCACCGCGGTGCTTGAGCATGTCGTGCAGCTCCTGCGCGCTGCGGAACTCGTCCACCTCGTTCAGTGCCGCCGCGACGGCGGCGCGCTGCCGGGTCGACCGTGCGCGTACGCCGGATCCTGCCGTCGCCACAGGTGCCTCCTTGCCCTCGGCCCGCTCACTCGTACGTCTCGTGCATCCGCTTACGTCGGGCCATTGTGCCAGGCCCCGCGCCGGGACCCCGCAGCCGTGACGCCGTCGTGCGACCGGATTCAGACCTTGACGTCGTCCGCCGTCCCCGGGGACGGCCGTACGCCGCCGTACGCCCCCGCACCGGTCCCGGCCGCCCGCGCGCGGCGCCGGGCCAGCGGCGCGGCCAGCGCGGCGAACACGACGAACACGGCGATGGCCAGCAGCACGATCGTCGCGCCGGGCGGGACGTCCTGGTAGTACGTGGTGACGGTGCCGGCCAGCGTCACCGCCGTACCGATGAGCACCGCCACCGCGAAGGTGGCGCGGAAGCTCCGCGTGAGCTGCTGGGCCGCCGCCACGGGCACCACCATCAGGGCGCTGACCAGCAGCAGCCCGACGACGCGCATGGCGACGGTCACGGTCACCGCGGCCGTCACGGCGACGAGCAGGTTCAACGCCCGCACCGGCAGGCCGGTCACCCGCGCGAACTCCTCGTCCTGGCTGACGGCGAACAACTGGCGGCGCAGTCCCAGCGAGACCGCCAGCACGAACGCCGCGAGCACGCCGATCGCGACCACGTCCTCCTGGGACACCGTCGCCAGCGAGCCGAACAGGTAGCTGACCAGGTTCGCGTTGGAGCCGTCCGGGGAGAGGCTGGTCAGCAGCACGCCGCCGGCCATGCCGCCGTAGAAGAGGAGGGCGAGCGCGAGGTCGCCGCGCGTGCGCCCGTACATGCGGATCAGCTCCATCAGGACGGCGCCGGCGATCGAGACGAGCCCGGCCACCCACACGGGGTTGGCCGACATCAGGAAGCCGAGGCCGACACCGGTCATGGCGACATGGCCGATTCCGTCGCCCATCAGGGCCTGCCGCCGCTGCACCAGGTGGATGCCGACGGCGGGCGCGGTGATGCCGACCAGGACGGCGGCGACGATCGCCCGCTGCATGAACGCGTGGTCGAGGAATTCCATGGTCAGGTCAGCAGTCCCGTGCGGAGCGGCTCGTCGGCCGCGTGCGGATGTACGTGGTCGTGGCCGGGCAGCGCGTGCTGGCCGACGGCCTCCGGCGGCGGCCCGTCGTGGACGACGCACCCGTCGCGCAGGACGACCGCGCGGTTGATCAGCGGCTCCAGCGGCCCCAGCTCGTGCAGGACGAGCAGCACGGTCGTGCCGTTCGCGACCTGCTCGCGCAGGGTCGCGGCGAGCACCTCCTGGCTGGCCAGGTCGACCCCCGCCATCGGCTCGTCCATGATCAGCAGCTCCGGCTCGGAGGCGAGGGCCCGGGCGATCAGCACCCGCTGGTGCTGGCCGCCGGAGAGCGCCCACACGGAGTCCTTCGCCCGGTCGGCGAGCCCGACCAGTTCGATGGCCCGGTCCACGGCCGCGCGGTCCGCCCTGGACAGCCGGCGCAGCCTCGCGCGCGAGAGGCGGCCGGACGACACGACCTCGCGGACCGTCGCCGGGACGCCGCTGGCGGCCGTGGTGCGCTGCGGTACGTAGCCGACGCGCGCCCAGTCGCGGAAGCGGCGCAGGTCGGTGCCGAAGAGGGAGACCGCGCCGCCGGTGAGCGGCACCTGGCCGATGACGGAGCGGACGGCGGTGGACTTGCCGGAGCCGTTGGCGCCGAGCAGCGCGACGACCTCGCCGCGCCGGACGGCGAAGTCGACGCCGCGCAGCACGGGGCGGGAGCCCAGCGTGGCCGTGGCCGCCCGGACGGAGATGACGGGCTCGCTGCTCACCGTGCCTCCAGGGGGTGTGGGAGAGGGGAGGGGACGGGTCACTTCGCGCCGAGGGCCTTCTGGAGGGCCGCCAGGTTGGACTCCATGACCTCCAGGTAGTCAGTGCCCTTGGAGCGCTCGGTGATTCCCTCCAGCGGGTCCAGGACGTCGGTCTTCAGGCCCGTGTCCTTCGCGAGGGTCCTGGCGGTCCGGTCGCTGGCGAGGGTCTCGAAGAAGACGGTGGTGACCTTCTCCTTCTTCGCGATGGCCTGGAGCTCCTTGACGCGGGCCGGGCTGGGCTCCGACTCGGGGTCGACGCCGGAGATGCCCTCCTGGTCCAGGCCGTACCGCTCGGCGAGGTAGCCGAAGGCGGAGTGGGTGGTGATGAAGGTGCGGGTGGAGGTGTTCTTCAGGCCGTCGCGGAACCGGGTGTCCAGGGCGCCCAGCTTCTTCACCAGCGCGTCGGTGTTCTTCCCGTACACCGCGGCGTTGTCCGGGTCGGCCTCGGCGAGGCGGTCGCCCACGCCCTTGGCGATCTCCGCGTACTTCACCGGGTCCAGCCAGACGTGCGGGTCGCCGCCGGCCTCGGTCTCGTGGTGGTGCTCCTCGTGGTGGTGCTCCCCGGCGTGGGACTCCTCGGCGTGGGCCTCGCCCTCGTGGCCGGTGTGGTCCTCGTGCGTGCCGTGCGCCTCCAGCGTGGTCAGGGTGGCCGCGTCCACCGTGTTCTCGACGCCGGCCTGCTTGATCGCGTCGTCGACGGCGGGCTGGAGGCCCTTGAGGTAGAGGATGAAGCCGGCGTCGCCGAGTTCGGCGATCTGGCGCGGCTTGAGTTCCAGGTCGTGCGGCTCGACACCGGGCTGTGTGAGCGTGGTCACGGAGACCTTGTCGCCGCCGATCTGTTCGGCGAGGAACTGCATCGGGTAGAACGACGCCACGACGTCCAGTTTGCCGTCTTTGCTCTTCTCCGCGCCCCCGGAGGAACCGGAACAGGCGGAGAGCGTGACCAGGCCGAGGACGGCGGCGCCGGCGACGGCGGTGGTGGATATGGAGCGTCGTACGTTCATGACACTCATTTTCAACTTTTCTGGAAACGATTGTCAACAAAGGGGCCAAGTGGTCCCCGCCACCCACCGATTTGATCCCAGGGGCTCGCGCGCCGCTAATCTGAGGCATTCGCCGTTCGTCATCGTCGTATGAAGAGAGCACCGTGGCCGCCGACAAGATCGACACCATCGTCAGCCTGAGCAAGCGCCGTGGCTTCGTCTACCCCTGCAGCGAGATCTACGGCGGCCAGAAGGCCGCCTGGGACTACGGGCCGCTCGGTGTGGAGCTGAAGGAGAACATCAAGCGCCAGTGGTGGCGCTACATGGTCACGTCCCGCGAGGACGTCGTCGGCCTCGACTCGTCGGTGATCCTGGCCTCCGAGGTCTGGGAGGCGTCCGGTCACGTCGCGACCTTCACCGACCCGCTCACCGAGTGCACCTCCTGCCACAAGCGCTTCCGCGCCGACCACCTGGAGGAGGCGTACGAGGAGAAGCACGGCCGCCTGCCCGCGAACGGCCTGGCCGACCTGAACTGCCCGAACTGCGGCAACAAGGGCCAGTTCACCGAGCCCAAGCAGTTCTCCGGCCTGCTCTCCACGCACCTCGGCCCGACCCAGGACACCGGCTCCGTCGCCTACCTGCGCCCCGAGACCGCGCAGGGCATCTTCACCAACTTCGCCCAGGTGCAGCAGACCTCGCGCAAGAAGCCGCCGTTCGGCATCGCGCAGATGGGCAAGTCCTTCCGGAACGAGATCACTCCGGGCAACTTCATCTTCCGCACCCGCGAGTTCGAGCAGATGGAGATGGAGTTCTTCGTCAAGCCGGGCGAGGACGAGACGTGGCACGAGTACTGGATGGAGCAGCGCTGGAACTGGTACACGGGCCTGGGCCTGCGTGAGGAGAACATGCGCTGGTACGAGCACCCGAAGGAGAAGCTCTCCCACTACGCGAAGCGCACCGCCGACATCGAGTACCGCTTCCGGTTCGGCGGCAGCGAGTGGGGCGAGCTGGAGGGCGTCGCCAACCGCACCGACTACGACCTGACCGCGCACTCCCGCGCCTCCGGCGCCGACCTGTCGTACTTCGACCAGGAGGCCGGCGAGCGCTGGACCCCGTACGTGATCGAGCCGGCCGCCGGCGTGGGCCGCACGATGCTGGCCTTCCTGCTCGACGCGTACGTCGAGGACGAGGCGCCCAACGCCAAGGGCAAGATGGAGAAGCGCACCTCGCTGCGGCTCGACCCGCGCCTCGCGCCGGTCAAGGTCGCGGTCCTGCCGCTCTCCCGCAACCCGGAGCTGTCCCCGAAGGCCAAGGGCCTCGCCGCGGACCTCCGCAAGAACTGGAACATCGAGTTCGACGACGCGGGCGCCATCGGCCGCCGCTACCGCCGCCAGGACGAGATCGGCACGCCGTTCTGCGTCACCGTCGACTTCGACACCCTCGAGGACAACGCGGTGACCGTCCGCGAGCGCGACTCGATGAAGCAGGAGCGCGTCTCCCTCGACCAGATCCAGGGCTACCTCGCCACCCGTCTGATCGGCTGCTGACGCCCGCCCGCCCGATCGGCCGCCGGCGCGTCCCGGCACGGCACGGCGAAGCCCCCGGCCCCCTCGGCGGGACCGGGGGCTTCGCCGTGCCGCCGACGGGCCGGGCGGGATATTGGGATGCCCGCCC
The DNA here is from genome assembly GCF_032423885.1 of Streptomyces tamarix. Lineage (NCBI taxonomy): Bacteria > Bacillati > Actinomycetota > Actinomycetes > Kitasatosporales > Streptomycetaceae > Streptomyces > Streptomyces tamarix. The sequence continues at coordinate 142,618 of NZ_JAWCTQ010000013.1, forward strand.
GTGCCCCGCCCGGTACGGTCGTCCCCATGTCCTCCTTCCTCCCGATCTACGAGTGAGAGTGCGCCGGGCCCCGACGCCCGCGCCGCCCCACCCGACACCCCGGACACCCCGGACGACTTCTCACCCCTGAGGGAGACCCCATGGCCAAGAGCCGCAACAACCTGCTCGGTGTGGGCGGGCAGCGCAAGAAGCTGTCCCGCCTCGAACGGCAGGGTTCCGCGCCCCACGGCGCCGGGCGCGCGGCGGACGCCGCCGACGCCAAGCAGGAACTGCTGCGCAGGATGCGCGAGCGCACCCGCCCGCAGCAGCAGGAGCAGGAGACGCCGGAGACGCAGGAGCGGGACCGGCAGAGCTGATCCCCCGCGGCACCAGGGGCCCGGTCGCCTTCCCGGCGGCCGGGCCCCCGCGTGCCCGGGGGAGCGCGCGCGGTACGGGACAATGGGGGGCATGACCGCGTTCAGTCCCCTCCCCATCGGCCCGCACACCGTGCAGCCGCCGGTGGTGCTCGCCCCGATGGCCGGTATCACCAACGCACCGTTCCGCACGCTCTGCCGTGAGTTCTCCGGCGGCAAGGGCCTGTTCGTGAGCGAGATGATCACCACCCGGGCCCTGGTCGAACGCAATGAGAAGACCATGCAGCTCATCCACTTCGACGCGTCCGAGACGCCGCGCTCGATCCAGTTGTACGGAGTGGACCCCGTCACGGTCGGCAAGGCCGTCCGCATGATCGTGGACGAGGACCTCGCGGACCACATCGACCTGAACTTCGGCTGCCCCGTCCCCAAGGTCACCCGCAAGGGCGGCGGCTCGGCGCTGCCGTTCAAGCGGCCCCTGCTGCGGGCGATCCTCCACGAGGCGGTGGCCAACGCCGGGGACCTGCCGGTCACGATGAAGATGCGCAAGGGCATCGACGACGACCACATCACGTACCTCGACGCGGGCCGCATCGCCGTCGAGGAGGGCGTCACGGCGATCGCCCTGCACGGCCGCACGGCCGCCCAGCACTACGGCGGCACGGCCGACTGGGACGCGATCGCCCGGCTGAAGGAGCACGTCCCGGAGATACCGGTGCTCGGCAACGGCGACATCTGGTCCGCGGACGACGCGCTGCGGATGATGCGCGAGACCGGCTGCGACGGGGTCGTCGTGGGCCGCGGCTGCCTGGGGCGCCCCTGGCTGTTCGGGGACCTCGTGGCGGCGTTCGAGGGCACGGGCGGGGCGGCGGCCCCCACGCTGCGCGAGGTCGCGGACGTCATGGTGCGCCACGCCCGGCTGCTGGGGGAGTGGATCGGCGACGAGTCGCGGGGCGTCGTCGACTTCCGCAAGCACGTCGCCTGGTACCTGAAGGGGTTCGCCGTCGGCTCCGAGATGCGCAAGCGGCTGGCGGTCACGTCGTCCCTGGACGAGCTGAGCGCTCAGTTGAGCGAGCTGGACCTGGACCAGCCGTGGCCGGCGGGCGCCGACGGGCCGCGGGGCCGGACGTCCGGGAACAACCGGGTCGTCCTGCCGGACGGCTGGCTGAAGGACCCGTACGACTGCGCCTCGGTCAGCGCGGACGCCGAGTTGGACACGTCCGGCGGCTGACCGGCGGGTGGACTCCGGACGTCCGGATCGTGGAATCGCGGGCCGTACGACAGCGTGATTCTCGCCACCCCTGATCGGGTGAGTGCTCAGATGAGCATGTTTCACGTGGCTGTACTTCTCAAAGGGTGGCACTGAGTGCCACCCTTTCTGTCTTCAAGAAGTGAAGGCAAGTGTGAAGGGTGGCTGCTCACATGAGCGGTCCTTGGGTGGTTTTTGACCATGACGCTTCAAGGGGTGAATCGTTCCCGCCCGGAGAAGAAACCGTTGCGTAACTTTCGATCTGCTGGCGGACGGGTGGTTAAGGCCGTACGACGGTTAGGCATAGCTCCTCAGGTGCCTTCGATCTGGGTATGTTCCTCGCCGTCAGGGCAGCCACGTCGTCCTCGAGGAGTCGAGACCCGTGTCGGAAAACAAAGATCAGAAGTTCGTGTACGACTTCACCGAGGGCAACAAGGACCTCAAGGACCTTCTCGGGGGCAAGGGCGCCAACCTCGCCGAGATGACCAACCTCGGTCTCCCGGTGCCTCCGGGCTTCACGATCACCACCGAAGCGTGCAAGGTCTACCTGGAGAGCGGCGCCGAGCCGCCCGCGCTCCGCGACGAGGTGAGCGCGCACCTCGACGCGCTCGAACGGAAGATGGGCAAGAAGCTCGGCCAGGCCGACGACCCGCTCCTCGTCTCCGTACGCTCCGGTGCCAAGTTCTCCATGCCCGGCATGATGGACACGGTCCTCAACATCGGTCTGTCCGACACGTCCGTCGAGGGCCTCGCCCGGCAGTCCGGCGACGAGCGCTTCGCGTGGGACTCCTACCGGCGCCTCATCCAGATGTTCGGCAAGACCGTCCTCGGCGTCGACGGCGACCTCTTCGAGGAGGCGCTCGACGAGGCGAAGGAGGCCAAGGAGGCCGCGGTCGACACCGACCTGGAGGCCGCGGACCTCAAGAAGCTCGTCGAGCGGTTCAAGAAGATCGTCAAGGACGAGGCCGGCCGCGACTTCCCGCAGGACCCGCGCGAGCAGATGGACCTCGCCATCAAGGCCGTCTTCGACTCCTGGAACGGCGACCGCGCCAAGCTGTACCGCCGCCAGGAGCGCATCCCGCACGACCTCGGCACCGCCGTCAACGTCTGCTCGATGGTCTTCGGCAACCTCGGCCCGGACTCCGGCACCGGCGTCGCCTTCACCCGCGACCCCGCCTCCGGCCACCAGGGCGTCTACGGCGACTACCTGCAGAACGCGCAGGGAGAGGACGTCGTCGCCGGCATCCGCAACACCGTGCCGCTCGCCGAGCTGGAGTCGATCGACAAGAAGTCGTACGACCGGCTCATGGGCATCATGGAGACGCTGGAGAACCACTACAAGGACCTCTGCGACATCGAGTTCACCATCGAGCGCGGCCAGCTGTGGATGCTCCAGACCCGCGTCGGCAAGCGCACCGCCGCGGCGGCCTTCCGGATCGCCACCCAGCTCGTCGACCAGGGCCTCATCGACGAGGCCGAGGCGCTCCAGCGCGTCAACGGCGCGCAGCTCGCCCAGCTGATGTTCCCGCGCTTCGACGAGGGCGCGAAGGTCGAGCAGATCGGCCGCGGCATCGCCGCCTCGCCGGGCGCCGCCGTCGGCAAGGCCGTCTTCGACTCGTACACCGCCGTCAAGTGGTCCCGCTCCGGCGAGAAGGTCATCCTCATCCGCCGCGAGACCAACCCGGACGACCTGGACGGCATGATCGCCGCCGAGGGCATCCTCACCTCGCGCGGCGGCAAGACCTCGCACGCCGCCGTCGTCGCCCGCGGCATGGGCAAGACCTGTGTCTGCGGCGCCGAGGAGCTGGAGGTCGACACGAAGCGCCGCCGGATGACCGTGCCGGGCGGCCACGTCGTCGAGGAGGGCGACGTCGTCTCCATCGACGGCTCCACCGGCAAGGTGTACCTGGGCGAGGTGCCCGTCGTGCCGTCGCCGGTCGTCGAGTACTTCGAGGGCCGGATGCACGCCGGCGCCGACGACGCCGACGAGCTGGTCCAGGCCGTCCACCGGATCATGGCGTACGCGGACCGCGTCCGCCGGCTGCGGGTCCGCGCCAACGCCGACAACGCCGAGGACGCCCTGCGCGCCCGCCGGTTCGGCGCCCAGGGCATCGGCCTGTGCCGCACCGAGCACATGTTCCTCGGCGACCGCCGCCAGTACGTCGAGCGGCTGATCCTCGCGGACACGGACGCCGAGCGCGAGGAGGCCCTGGAGGCGCTGCTGCCGCTGCAGAAGGACGACTTCGTCGAGCTGTTCGAGGCGATGGACGGGCTGCCCGTCACCGTCCGCCTGCTCGACCCGCCGCTCCACGAGTTCCTGCCCGACATCACCGAGCTGTCGGTGCGCGTCGCGCTCGCGGAGGCCCGCAAGGAACCGCACGAGAACGAGCTGCGCCTGCTCCAGGCCGTGCACCGGCTGCACGAGCAGAACCCGATGCTGGGTCTGCGCGGCGTCCGCCTCGGCCTGGTCATCCCCGGTCTGTTCACGATGCAGGTGCGGGCCATCGCGGAGGCGGCCGCCCAGCGCGTCGAGGCCAAGGGCGACCCGCGCGCCGAGATCATGATCCCGCTCGTCGGCACCGTGCAGGAGCTGGAGCTGGTCCGCGACGAGGCCGAGCAGGTCATCGCCGAGGTGCAGCGGCGCACCGGCGTGGACCTGCGGCTGGCGCTCGGCACGATGATCGAGCTGCCGCGCGCCGCCGTCACCGCCGGGCAGATCGCGGAGTGCGCCGAGTTCTTCTCCTTCGGCACCAACGACCTCACGCAGACCGTCTGGGGCTTCTCCCGCGACGACGTGGAGGCCAGCTTCTTCACCGCGTACCTGGAGAAGGGCATCTTCGGGGTGTCGCCGTTCGAGACGATCGACAAGGACGGCGTCGGCGCCCTCGTGCGGCACGCCGTGGAGGCCGGCCGGTCCACCCGCCCGGACATCAAGCTCGGCGTGTGCGGCGAGCACGGCGGCGACCCGGAGTCGGTGCACTTCTTCCACGAGGTGGGTCTGGACTACGTCTCCTGCTCGCCGTTCCGGATCCCGGTCGCCCGCCTGGAGGCCGGCCGGGCCGCGGCCCAGTCGGACGGCAGCGACAGCCGCTGACCCACCCGGTCCCGCCGCGGCGCCCCGCGGCGGGACCCCGCAGGCACCGGAGCCGCCGTCTGTCACCCGACCCTCACCGATCGGCGGCGGCTCCGGGTCGCAGGGATACGGGGCGGACACCTTTGTGCGGAGGTGTCCGCCCCGTACTGTTTCCTTGGTGTTCGTCCATCCGTACAGGTACGTGTCCGGTGAATTGAGACCGGTTGAATTCTGCTCCGGTTGAAGCACGGACCATTTACGGGAGATTGACTTCACGTCAATTCTGCGGCCCCGGCGGGCAAACAAACGGGCGGAGCGCGGCCACCGGATCCCCACCCGCCGACCGCGCCCCATTACCCCTGCCAGACAGGAGAGCCGCAACCTTTCAGTCCCGCCGCCGGGCGCGAGAAGCCCCCCACGGTCTTCCGACGCGCCACCTCGGTCCTGAAGGTTTCCCGTCTGACGGCGTACAGCTTTTCGGTTCCCGGCCCTCGTCCGCGACGCGTTTCAACTGTGGCTGAAATGCCGTGGTAACAACCTGTGATGGCATGCATACTCCTTGGTGGGGGGTGATTGCGCATGCAACAGGTGGGGGTTCAGTGCTTCGTATACATTTCACCGGCGCGGATCTCGCGGGGCTCCGGATGGCGGCCCGGCCCGACGCGCTGTGGGAAGCGATCCTCAGCTTTCACCGTTTGCGGGACAGGCGGGGCGCCCTGGTCTACGGGGAATGGCGCTCCGAAACCCGGACGCGGTTGAACGGTGAAACAAGACTGCTGGGCGCGCTCGTCCCCGCACGGGGGTATTTCCCGGACTTCCTGACCCCGCCGGAAGGGCTCCAGGGCCTCGACGCGGCGCTGGAGGCCGTACGCGCCACGCCGCCCGCCCGGCTCCACGCGGAGCTGTCCGTGCTCGCCTCGGAGCGCGCGGCCGCGACCCCCCTGCCCTCCTGGACGGGGGACCTCGCGGAAGGGCGCCCGGAGGCCCTGTGCCGGCTCCTGGGAGCGCTGCGCGGCTACCACCGGGCCGCCGTCGAGCCGTACTGGACGTACATCCAGGCGCGGGTGGAGGCGGACCGGGCGGTGCGGGGCCGGGCGCTGCTCGACGGCGGCGCCGAGGAGCTGCTGGCCTCCCTGCCGCCGATGCTGCGCTGGCGCGCGCCGGTCCTGGAGGCGGACTACCCGGTCGACCGCGACGTGCGGCTCGGCGGGCGCGGGCTGCTGCTCCAGCCGTCGTACTTCTGCCGGGGCACGGCCGTGATGTACCGGAACCCCGAGCTGCCGCCGGTGCTCGTCTACCCGGTGACGCACGCGGACGCCCCCGCCGCGGCCGGCGAGCAGGGCGGGGCGCCGCTGGGGCGGCTGGTGGGCCACACCCGCTCCGCCGTCCTCAAGGCCATCGGGCAGGGCGGCACGACCAGCGAGCTGGCCCGCCGCGCCGGGGTGTCCCTCGCCTCGGCGAGCCAGCACGCGGGCGTCCTGCGCGACGCCGGACTGGTGGTGACCCTGCGCCAGGGCAGCTCCGTGCTGCACACCCTGACGCCGCTGGGCGCCGCCCTGCTGCACGGCGGCGCCCAGCCGGTGCGGGAGCGCCACCGCTACGCGCGGAACGGCCCCGTCACCTCGTAGGTGATGCCGCCGGACGAGCTGCCCGTCGTGCCGCGCTGGCTGGAGAAGTACAGCCGCCGGCCGTCGGGCGAGAACGCCGGGCCGCAGATCTCCGACCCGGACTGGCCGAGGATCCGCACGAACGGCGCGACCACGTCGTCCGGCGTGATCAGGCAGATCTCCATGTTGCCGCCGTCCTCGGCGACGTACAGGTCGCCCGAGGACGTGCCGGTGATGTTGTCGACCCCCGTCAGCGGGGCGCCGCCGGAGACGAGCGAGTCGTCGTACGCCAGCGCGTAGGTGTTCGCCGCCAGGTCGAGCTGCCACACGCGGCCGTCGCCCTTGGTGGTGAACCAGACGGTGCCGTTGGCGTAGTGGCAGCCCTCGCCGCCGTTGAACCGCTTCGCGCCGGACACCTGGTTGCGGGTGGCGGTGGGGGAGCCGTCCGGGTCGGGGACGGTCGCCCAGGTGAAGGAGCCCGACGTGGCCGTGCCGGCCTTCAGCACCTGGAGGGTGCCCGACGACAGGTCGCCCCAGGTGTTCGGCACGAACCGGTAGAAGCAGCCGTCCGACGCGTCCTCCGTCAGGTAGACGACCCTGCGGACCGGGTCGGCCGCGGCGGCCTCGTGGTTGAAGCGGCCCATCGCGGCGTGGCGGACCGCGGCCTTCACGCCCCACGGGTCGGTCTCGTACACGTACCCCGTGCTGACCTCCTCGCAGGACAGCCAGGTGTTCCACGGGGTGGCGCCGCCCGCGCAGTTGCGGTTGGTGTTGGACAGGATGCGGTACGCGCTCGTGACGTTGCCCGACGCGTCGAAGCGGATGGCGCTCGCACCGCCCGTGCTGGAGACCTCGGAGTTGGAGACGTAGATCCAGCCGCTCCCGTCGGCGAAGCAGGCGCCGCCGTCCGGGGCGGCGTGCCAGACGTAGGAGGTGGCGCCGACCCGCTGCCCCGACCGGGCGACGACCCGGCTGGTGAAGCCGGCCGGGAGCTGGAGGCCGTTCGCGTCGGCCGTGCCGAGCGCTCCGTACGGGCCGGGGCCGGGCTGGGCCGGGGCCGCGTAGGCCGCGCCCCGCATCAGCGTGTAGCCGAAGGCCGCGGCCGCGCCGCCCGCGACCGCTCCGCGCAGGAAACTGCGACGTTCCACTTCATCACTCCACTGGGGTGGTGACCGCCCCGTCGCACCGGTCGGCGACGGGGTCGCGCGTGCCGGAACCTAGGGGTCCCGGGTTGACAGTGCATCAACAAGCGGTGAAGGGGAAGGAGCGTTCGGCGGTCGGCTCTCCGGGACGCCCCGGGCGCGGCCGGCCGGAAAAAAATGTGCGCGGCGGCGATGAGTTCCGCCGGGGACGGCGGTCTACCCCTCCGTAACGGCCACAGAGGCCACATCGGACACCGCAGCCACATCGGATGGAGAACCCGCCATGGGACAGATGATCTTCGTGAACCTGCCGGTCAAGGACCTCGACGCGGCCAAGGGCTTCTGGACGGAGCTCGGCTACTCCTTCAACCCGCAGTTCACCGACGAGAACGCGGCCTGCCTGGTCTTCAGCGACACGATCTTCGCGATGCTGCTCACGGAGCCGTTCTTCAAGAACTTCACGAAGAAGGAGGTCGCCGACGCGTCCGCCACCACGGAGACGATCATCGCGCTGAGCGCCGAGAGCCGCGCCCAGGTCGACGAGCTCGTCGACAGGGCGCTGGCCGCCGGCGCGACCCCGGCCAACGAGCCGCTGGAGTACGGCGACGCCATGTACAGCCGCTCCTTCGAGGACCTCGACCACCACATCTGGGAGGTCGTGTGGACGGACGTCGAGAAGATGCGGGCGCAGGGCTGAGCCGGGCGCGCACGCGCCGACGGCGACGGGGACCGCGGTCGTCACGGTCCCCGTCGCCGCCCGCCCGGCGGGCCGGCCCCCGTACCGTCAGCTCGTGCGCACCGGGTACACCGCCACCGACACCTCGTCGTCGTCCAGGCAGCGGCCGGTCTCCAGGTCGAAGCGCTGCTTCAGCAGCGGCGACGCGACGAACGTGCGCCCGTTCGCCGAGCCGATCAGGCCCCGCGACAGCACCTGGGCGCCGGTGAACGGGTCCCGGTTGTCGATCGCGTACAGCCGCCCCGACCGGTCCCGGAACAGCGCCGCCTGCCGGCCGTCCGGCAGCAGGGCGGCCATGCCCCGGCCCGGCGTCAGCACGGTCGTGTCGCAGATCGGCAGCCAGTCGTCGTCGTGCGAGAGCTCCAGCTTCATCGGGCGGACACACCTTCCAGGGTGAGGATCGTCAGGTCGGGCTTGATCTGGCCCCGCTCCGGCACGAACCGCACCGACGGGTCCGGCGCGTCGGGGGCGTTCACGAAGGACACGAACCGGGCCAGCCGCTCCGGGTCCGCGAGGGTCTCGGACCACTCGTCGCGGTAGCCGGCCACGTGCCGGGACATCAGCTCGTCGAGCTCCTCGCCGATGCCCAGCGAGTCCTCGACCACGACCTCCCGGACGTGGTCGAGACCGATCCGCTCCACCCACGGGGCGGTGCGCTCCAGCCGCTCGGCGGTGCGGATGTAGTACATCAGGAACCGGTCGATCAGCTTGATCAGCTCGGCGTCCGACAGGTCCTTCGCCAGCAGGTCGGCGTGGCGCGGCGTCGCGCCGCCGTTGCCGCCGACGTACAGGTTCCAGCCGTTCGCCGTGGCGATGACGCCGAAGTCCTTCGACTGGGCCTCGGCGCACTCGCGCTGGCAGCCCGACACCGCCGACTTCAGCTTGTGCGGCGCCCGCAGGCCGCGGTAGCGCAGCTCCAGGTCGATCGCCATGCGCACCGAGTCCTGCACGCCGTACCGGCACCAGGTCTGCCCCACGCAGGACTTCACGGTCCGCAGCGCCTTGCCGTACGCGTGCCCCGACTCGAAGCCCGCGTCCACCAGCCGCGCCCAGATCGCCGGGAGCTGCTCGACGCGCGCGCCGAACAGGTCGATCCGCTGACCGCCCGTGATCTTCGTGTAGAGCCCGAAGTCCCGCGCCACCTCGCCGATGACGATCAGCTTCTCCGGGGTGATCTCCCCGCCGGGGATGCGCGGCACGATCGAGTACGAGCCGTTGCGCTGCATGTTGGCGAGGAAGTGGTCGTTGGTGTCCTGGAGCGCGGCCTGCTCGCCGTCGAGGACGTAGCCGTGGGAGAGGGACGCCAGGATCGAGGCGACGGTCGGCTTGCAGATCTCGCACCCCTCGCCGCCCTTGGCCTCCTCCCGCCCGTAGCGGTCGAGGAGCTCCGTGTACGAGGTGATCCGCAGCACCTGCACGATCTCGTACAGGTCCTGGCGGGTCTGCGGGAAGCAGCCGCACAGCCCGCCGTCGCCGGTCTTCGGCAGCAACTGCTGGATGACCTTGACGCAACTGCCGCAGCCCGTGCCGGCCTTGGTGCACTTCTTCACCTCGGGCAGCGTGGTGTGCTCGCAGATCGCGCCCTTGGTGACGTTGTGGCAGGAGCAGATCACCGCGTCGTCCGGCAGCGACTCCGGCCCCAGCGCGACCGGCGCGCCCGCGCCCGCCGGGAGGACCAGCTGCTCGGGGGAGACGGGCGGCACCGAACCGGTCAGCGGCCGCAGCATCCCGTACGAGTCGGCGTCACCGACCAGGACGCCGCCGAGCAGACGGCCGTCCGCGTCGACGACGAGCTTCTTGTACACGCCGGCCCGCGAGTCCGCGTACACGACGTCCAGGCAGCCCTCGGCCGTGCCGTGCGCGTCGCCGAACGACGCCACGTCCACGCCGAGCAGCTTCAGCTTCGTGGAGGTGTCCGCTCCGGTGAACGAGGACTCCCGCCCGGCGATGGCGTCCGCGGCCGTCAGCGCCATCTCGTTGCCCGGCGCCACCAGGCCGTACACCCTGCCGTCCGCCGCGAGGGCGCACTCGCCGATCGCGTAGACCGCCGGGTCGGACGTGCGGCACCGCTCGTCGACCGCGATGCCGCCGCGCTCGCCGACCTCCAGGCCGCAGTCGCGGGCGAGCTGGTCGCGGGGGCGGACGCCGGCGGAGAAGACGACCATGTCCGCGGCGAGCTCCGAGCCGTCCGACAGCTTCATGCCGGTGACCGCGCCGTCGTCCCCGACGGTGACCGCCTGCGTGCCGACGCCCGTGTGGACGGACAGGCCCATGCCCTCGATGGTGCGCAGCAGCGCGGCGCCGCCGCCCTCGTCGACCTGGACCGGCATCAGCCGGGGCGCGAACTCCACGACGTGGGTCTCCAGCCCGAGGCCCTTGAGCGCGCCCGCCGCCTCCAGGCCCAGCAGGCCGCCGCCGACGACCGCGCCGGTCTTCGAGGTCCTGGCGTACTCCTCGATGGCGAGGAGGTCCTCGATCGTGCGGTAGACGAAGCAGCCCTTCGCGTCCTTGCCGGGGACCGGTGGCACGAACGGGTACGAGCCGGTCGCCAGGACCAGCGTGTCGTACGCGACGGTCAGCCCGGACCGCGCGGTGACCGTGCGGGCCTCCCGGTCGATCGCGACCGCCGGGTCGCCGGTGTGCAGCTCGATGCCGTGCTCCGCCATGAAGCCGTCGGGCACCATCGACAGGTCCTCGGGCGTGCGGCCGGAGAAGTACGAGGTCAGCTGGACCCGGTCGTACGCGGGGCGGGGCTCCTCGCACAGGACGACCACACGGGCCCGCCCGGTCACGCCGCGCTCGGCGAGGGCCTCCAGGAAGCGCTGGCCGACCATGCCGTGGCCGACGAGGACGATGGTGGGCGTGTGCGCCGCCCCGGGCGTGTTCGGCATGTCAGGAGCCTCCGTCATGGGTGAGCAGGTGAAGCAGGGGCGCGTCGGGGAGGGCTTCGTCGCCCTCCCACGCCCGGGCGAGCGTCCCGACCGCGCCGAGGTCGCCGATCAGGACGCCGCCGACGAGCCGGTCGCCCCGGACGACGACCTTCCGGTACGCGCTGCGCGTGGCGTCGGCGAGCCGCACGGTGTCGTCGCCGGCCCGGGGCACGGGCTCGCCGAACGCGGCCAGTTCGAGGGCGTCCAGGCTGAGCCGGGTCAGCGCCCGCGTGCCCCGGTAGGCGGCGTCGCCCCCGGCCAGGACGGTCGCGAGCACGTCGGCCTGCTCCAGGGCGGCGCCGGCCAGCCCGTAGAGCCGGCCGTCGTGCTCGGCGCAGTCGCCCACGGCGTGGATGTACGGGTCGGAGGTGCGCAGTTGGTCGTCGACGACGATCCCGCGCCGCACGTCCAGCCCCGCCTCCAGGGCGAGCCCGACGCGCGGCCGGACCCCGCAGGCGAGGACGACCAGGTCGGCGTCGAGTACGAACCCGTCGGCCAGCTCGACGGCGGTCACCGCGCCCGACGCGGCCCTCAGACCGCGCACCCGGCACTCGGTGTGCACCTCCACGCCGAGCCCCGCCAGGTGGCGGCGCAGCAGCCCGGAGGCGTCGGCGTCCAACTGGCGCTCCATGAGGTGCTCGCCCTGCTGGGCCAGCACCACCTCGGCGCCCCGGGCCGCCAGCGCGCGGGCGGCGGACACCCCGAGCAGGCCGCCGCCGATGACCACGGCGCGCGCGCCGGGCCCCACCTGTGCGTCCAGCGCCAGGCAGTCGTCGAGCGTCCGGAACGCGTGCACCCCGGCGGGCATCCGGTCACCGCCCGCGAGGCCGCGCAGCGGCGGCAGCACCGGGTTCGAGCCGGTGGCCAGAACCAGCCGGTCGTATGCGACGCGGGTGCCGTCCGCGCAGTGCACCTCGCGGGCGTCCCGGTCGATGCCGGTGACGCGGACACCGCGTCGCGCCGGCTCGCCCCGGGGCGCGGGCAGGGCGATCACCTCGGGCCCGTACCTGCCGGCCAGGACGTCCGCGAGCAGCACCCGGTTGTACGGGGCGTGCGGCTCCTCGCCGAGCAGGGTGACGGGCAGCCGTTCGGCGAGGCGCGCCCCCGCCGTACCACCGCCGACCACCACGATCCGTGAACTCATGTCCAGCAGCGTGCGTCGGCGGTGTTTCCCGTCGGGATCCCGTTTGTTTCGCGCGCGGAAAGCTGACCTCAGCGGGGACGCCCGCCGGCGGTGAGGGGAGCGGCGGCCCTCCCGCCGGGGCCGTCCGGGGGCGCTCCCGGGGCTGACGGGTCCGCTCCCGGGGCCGTCCGGGGTCCGGCGGGGGCGGGAGAGGGGCACCACATAGGGTCATGTGCATGCCGGACATCTCGCTGACCTCCCTCGTTCTGCTCTGTCTCGCCGCACTGCTGGCGGGCTGGATCGACGCGGTGGTGGGCGGCGGCGGGCTGCTGCTCCTGCCGGCGATGCTGCTCGGCGTGCCGCACGTGCCGGCCGCGCAGTGCCTGGGGACGAACAAGGCGGTGGCCATCGTCGGCACGGCCGGCGCGGCCGTGACGTACGTGCGCCGGGCGCCCGTGGCCGTCCTGACGGCCGTCCGGATCGGCCTGGCCGCGCTCGCCGGCTCGATGGGCGGGGCGTTCTTCGCGGCGGGGGTCAGCAGCGACGTGCTGCGCCCGGCGATCCTCGTCGTGCTGGTGGGCGTCGCGGTGTTCGTGCTGCTGCGGCCGTCGTTCGGGACCGGGCCGGCGGCCCGGGGGCCGGTGGGGCGGGCCCGGCTCGTCACCGCGATCGTGCTGGTGGGCGGCGGGGTGGGCTTCTACGACGGGCTGTTCGGGCCCGGCACCGGCACGTTCCTGGTGCTGGCGCTCACGGCGGTGCTGCACCTGGACCTGGTGACCGCCTCGGCCACCGCGAAGGTCGTCAACGTCTGCACGAACGGCGGCGCGCTGGCGATGTTCGCGTACCAGGGGAACGTCATGTGGCGGCTGGCGGCGCTGATGGCGGTGTTCAACCTGGCGGGCGGCATGCTGGGGGCGCGGATGGCGCTGCGGAAGGGCGCGGGGTTCGTGCGCGGGGTGCTGCTGGCCGTGGTGTTCTCGCTCGTCGCGAAGCTGGCGTTCGACCAGTGGGCGTGACGGCGGCGCGGGCCGGGCGCGGCGGGGCTGGGGCGGCGGTCAGCGCGCGCCGATGAGGTGGGCGTACACGACGACGTTGCCCTGGTAGCCGGTCTCCGGGGAGAAGGCGCCGCCGCAGGTGATGACGCGCAGCTCGGCGTGGTCCGACCGGCCGTACACCTTGGCGTCGGGGAAGGCGTCGTTGTCGTACACCTCCACGGCGTCGACGGTGAAGACGGCGGTCCGCCCGTCCAGGCGGGCCACCTCCACGCGGTCGCCCTTCCTCAGCGCGCCCAGCGCGTAGAACACCGCGGGGCCCTCGTCGTTGTCGACGTGGCCCGCCACGATCGCCGTGCCGCGGGCGCCGGGCGGGGGGCCGCCCCCGTACCAGCCGGCCAGGTTGCGGTCCCCGGCCGGCGGCACGTCGAGGCTGCCGTCCGCCCCGAGGCCGAGCCGGACGACGGGCGCGTCGACGCCGATGCGCGGGATGCGGACGCGCACCGGCGCGGACGGCGGCATCGGATCGGCGGCCGCGGGGGTGTGCCAGCCCGGCCCGGCCGCGAACGCCTCGGCGGCGGACGGGACGGGCGGTCCCGCCCCGTCGGAGCCGCTCTGCACCAGCCACAGGCCGACGCAGGCGGCGACGGCTATGCCCCAGCCCTTGCCGCGGGCCTTGGCCTCGGTGGGGCTGCTCATGGGGTGAGACCTCCAGGTGCGGGGCCTCCTCGCGGGGCGAGGTCCGTGCCGGGGCCCGCGGACGAGGGGCCCCGAGGGTGAGGGGCCCCGAGGGGGAGGGGCCCCGCCCCCGCCGCGGTCTCGGGGCCGCGCGGCGGGGGCGGGGGCCGGGGGGACGGGCGGCCGCCGGTGCGCGGCGGCGGCCGTCCGCCGGGGAGGAGCGCCCCGCCGAGGGGCGGGCGGGGCGCCCGGTTCGCGGGGCGGGTCAGCCGTGGCCGCCGTTCGTGCGGCGGCGCAGCGCCCAGGTGCCGGCCGCGGCGGCGCCGACCAGGAGCGCCGCGCCCGCCGCGATCCGCGCGGTGTCGGGGCCGGTGCTGCCGCCCACGCCCGTCTTCACGTGGCCGCGCGGGCCCTCGTGGGTGGGGTAGGGGGTGGGGACGGGGCTGGGGATGGGGCTGGGGAGGGGCGGCGGCGTCGGGTGGTGGGTGGGGCCGCCGTGCCGGACCACCAGGTCGCCCGTGGCCGTCCTGCCGTTGTCGCAGACCACCCCGATGCCGTAGGTGCCCGGCTTGACGCCCTCCGGGACGCGGAACGTGCCGACCGCGAGGTCCTTGTGGGCGCCGGGGCGCAGCTTGAACTCGCCCGCGCCGAGCGCCCGCGCGTCGCCCACGCCGTGCCCGTTCGGCCCGCAGGCGCGGGTGCTGGCGGTGACGCTCGTGCCCGGGGCGGCGGTGGCGGGGGACAGCTCCAGGATCCCGAAGTCACCGGCGTGTGCCCCGGGGACGGCGAGGGCGCCGAGGCAGACGGCCGCGAGCGCGGTACCGGTCAGCGAGCGGGCAGTGGTGCGCATGGGGGTCCTCCGGGCAGCGCTTCGGGCTGGTGTCCTGTCTTCGAGGTAAGTCTGGAGCCGCCGCCCGCGCCTGCTGACGCCCTGTCACTTCGGGCCGTTCGGGATGGTGTCTTCGCAGGTCGGAGGGGTGAATTGGCGCTGTATGGCGAGACGTTCCGAACGGGTGAAGAAATCGCCGCTTGACCTGAAGTCTGGTTGAGGTGTGAGGCTTCCCGCATGGACCTCACCACGGAAACCACCCCGCGTCCCGCTTCCTCCGAGGAGCCCCTGAAGCTGGCCGTCATCGTCGGCAGCAACCGCGAGGGCCGCTTCGCCCCGGTCGTCACCGACTGGTTCGTCTCCCGCGTCCGGGAGCGCGCCGACTTCACCGTCGACATCGTCGACCTCGCCCAGGTGGAGCTGCCGACCAACCTCTCCTACGACCCGCCGCCCGCCGTCCGCGCCGAACTGGCGAAGGTCAGCCCCCAGCTCGGCGCGGCCGACGCGTTCGTCGTCCTCACCCCGGAGTACAACCACTCCTACCCGGCCTCCCTGAAGGCCCTCGTCGACTGGCACTTCATGGAGTGGCAGGCGAAGCCCATCGCCTTCGTCTCGTACGGCGGGGTCTCCGGCGGCCTGCGCGCCGTCGAGCACCTGCGCCAGGTCTTCGCCGAGCTGCACGCCGTCACCGTCCGCGACACGGTCTCCTTCTCCAACGCGGGCGACCTCTTCAACGAGGACGGCGGGCTCAAGGACTCCGCCGGGCCCGACGGGGCCGCGAAGAAGATGCTCGACCAGCTCGGCTGGTGGGGCCGCGCCCTGCGCACCGCCCGCGACGCGCACCCCTACGAGGGCTGAGGCGGCGGCCCCGCCGCGCCCGCATCCGCCCGTACCGGCGGACGCCCGACCGCGTGACGGCGGCGCCCCGGCCGCCGTCACGCGCCCCGG